>JAGPIU010000027.1 GCA_018054805.1 Paludibacter sp.
ATAGTTGCCTGTGCAACCAGCCAAAAACAGGATAATCAGGAAAATATATAAAAATGCTTTTTGCATAAATTCGGTTTTTTAAATATCAGGATAAATCCGGAACAAAGAACAAAGACAAAAGAGCAAAGACAAAAGACAAGGACGAAAGACGAAAGTCAAAAGACAAAAGACGAAGGAACAAAGACTGTGAGTCGCTGAATTAGTTGCGAATCACCTCCGAAACGCACAATCTTCAAATTTTCAAATCTTCAAATTTTCAAATCTTCAAATTTTCAAATCTCAGGATAAACTCTGAAACTCTGAAACTCTGAAACCTGAAACACTGAAACCCGAAACCCGAAACCCGAAACCCGAAACTCACTCTTCTTTATAATCGTCCTTTATAAACAACTTCACCTTTTTAATACGGCGATTGTCAACCGCCAGAATTTCGAATACATAACGGCCGTAGCCTATCCGTTCCGATTTTTGGGGGATTTCACCTTTTATTTCAAGTATCAGTCCGGCAAGTGTTTCCACCTCATCGGTTACCCTGGCAAAGTCATTTTCTTCAATCTCGTCAATTTTAAAGAAATCGTTGAGCTGAATTTTGGCTTCAAATACAAAGGTATGGTTGTCTAATTTTACGTATAGTTTTTGTTCGTCGTCGTATTCGTCGCTGATATCGCCTACAATTTCTTCCAGAATATCCTCAAGAGTGACAAGCCCCGAAGCGCCACCGTATTCGTCGATTACAATGGCCAAATGCACATGGTTTTTCTGAAACTCATTCAACAGATCATCAATTTTCTTTGTTTCGGGTACGTAATAAGCTTGCCTGATAAGACTTTGCCAGCGAAATGTAGCAGGTTTGTCGAGATGCGGAAGTAAATCCTTGCTGTACAAAACTCCTTTTATATTGTCGCGACTGCCCGAGTACACCGGAATGCGCGAATATCCCGAACGGATAATCATTTCGAGCAGTTGTTTGTAACCGGTTTTAATATCCACATCCACCACATCCACTCTCGAAGTCATAATATCCTCTACCTGTATATTCCCGAATTTAATAATTCCCTCCAGTATTTCCGTGTCTTCGTCGGTGCTGTTACTCGTTAGCTCCAGAGCCTGTGATAGCTCGTCCATAGAAATGTTGTTGTGTGAGTGCCTGGCAAGACGGTTGTTGACTATTGAGCTTGAATTTACCAGCAGGCTCACAAAAGGGCTGAAAATAGTTTCGAGCATCGAGAGAAAAGAAGATGACGCTGTGGCCACTTTTTTCGAGTTTTGTGTGGCATATATTTTAGGCATTATTTCGCCAAAAAGCAGCAGCAGGAATGTGATAATGATGGTTTGAAATATAAATCCGATGAAAGGCGACTGATCGAAATTAAGTATCGAATTTGTAAATACTGTGAGCAACAGAATGATGGACACATTTACAAAATTGTTACCGATCAGAATAGTGGCCAGCAGTCGTTGCGGTTTATCAAGTAGTTTAACCACGCGCAATTCTGCTTTATTGTCGCGTTCGCGCAGCTCATCGAGTTGCTGCGGTTCGAGCGAAAAATAAGCCACCTCCGAGGCCGATATGATGGCCGATATGCATAATAGCAAAATGCTTATTATGAGCGAAATAACTGCTGCCCATGTAAGTGGGTACACTGTAATGCCGGAAAATACAGAAATCAAAAGATTGGGTTCCAATGTTCAGATAATAAAGTGGATAATACCGGACTCCTTTTCTATGGTCCGTTGTAACTCTGTAGTGCAAAATTAATGTTTTTTTTCTGAAAGCCTTGTATAAATAAGGCTGTCATTTGTTTAATTGCTAAACTTTTGGATAGAGAAGCATTAAATTTTATTTTTTCGGATCATTATTGCAGGAAAAAACATAACTTTACGGCTCCCGGATTTTACTATGCTTGTTGACTCATTCGGGAGATATTCAAATAATTATTCACAATATAAATGCCTGATATTATGGACGACAAACTTGTTACCTTAGCCATTCGCACTTATCAGCGGGCGCAAATGATAAAGTCGGTACTCGAAGAAAACGGTATCGAAACTGTCATACATAATCTGAATCTCGAACAACCCGAAATGGCAGTGGGAGTGAGGGTGCGTATTCATCAATCTGATCTGCCACGGGCTTTACAGTTGGTTGAAGATATTGAAAGTGAATGGGAAAAGGAGGAAATTAAAACGCAGGAATCTGAAATACTGATTCCGTATGATTTTAGCGATCCGGTGAGTAAAACCATCGATTTCGGTTTTGGTTTTGCGTCGAAAATGAATGCCGAAGTGGTGCTCATGTATGTGTATTTCAGTCCGGCATTTACCATTTCGGCTCACAACGATCTGAATACTTACAGCATAAGCGACAGCGAACTGCTGCGCCGTATTATCAGCACAGCGCGTGCCGATGCCGAAAATATGACCAATCTCATTCATACGCGCATCGACAAAGGTGAGCTGCCCAATGTGCCTTTCCGTTTCGAACTGCGCGAAGGGGTGCCCGAAGATCAGATTCTTGAATATTGCAAAAAATACAATCCCTCGCTGGTGGTAATGGGTACGCATGGCAAAAAAGTATCGACCGAACTTATAGGCAGTGTCACTGCCGAAGTAATGGAATCGTCGAGGGTGCCGGTGTTTGCAGTACCTAATGTCTCGCTGCTGCAAACTGTCGATGGAGTAAAGCGCATTGCTTTTCTCACTAACTTCGATCAGAAAGATCTGATTGCCATTGATAAAACCATCGAAATGTTTAAAAGCGATACACTTGAAATTTACTTTATTCATGCATCCGAGAAAAACGAAAGCTGGAGTGAGGTGATTCTGGGTGGTATAAAATCATACTTTTCCTCGCATTATCCCGGACTTATTACCCATTATGCCCTGATTGGCAGTCCCGATAATCCTGAAATCATCGAAGATTATCTGCAACAAAAAAACATTGATTTGCTGGCACTCAATACCCGTCGACGGAAATTGTTTTCGCGCCTTTTCAATCCCGGACTTGCTTATAAAATGGTCCTTAACTCCGATACTGCCATGTTTGTGACACATGTGTGATACACTGTTACGAATGGTTCAGGCCGATACTCACTTTGATTCCTGAATTTGGGTTAAATATACACAACTGCTTTATTTATTCAGTTTTTTTTCCGAAATTTGCAGACTTAAAAATACGAAGCTAAAGAAAGTAATTTTAAGGAAAAATAAAGTGAAAGAGACTAAGTACATTTTTGTTACAGGTGGAGTTACTTCATCGTTAGGAAAAGGCATTATTGCTGCATCGTTGGGAAAACTGTTGCAGGCCCGTGGTTTTAGAGTTACCAACCAGAAACTCGATCCGTATATCAATGTGGATCCGGGAACACTTAATCCCTACGAACACGGTGAATGTTATGTAACAGTGGATGGACATGAGGCCGACCTCGACCTTGGGCATTACGAACGCTTTCTGGGTGTGGAGACGCACAAAGCCAATAATGTGACCACCGGCCGTATCTACCAGAATGTCATCAACAAGGAACGTCGTGGTGATTACCTGGGCAAAACTGTGCAGATTATTCCGCACATTACCGACGAAATCAAACGCAATATCAAACTGCTGGGTAACAAAGGCGATTTCGACTTTGTAATTACCGAAATAGGTGGTACTGTGGGCGATATCGAATCGCTTCCTTACATCGAAAGTGTACGTCAGTTGCGTTGGGAACTTGGCAAAAACTGTCTGATTGTGCATCTGACTTATGTGCCTTATCTGGCAGCAGCAAAGGAACTTAAAACAAAACCTACACAGCATTCGGTGAAAGCATTGCAGGAACAGGGTGTGCAACCCGATATTCTGGTATTGCGTACCGAACACAATATTCCTGCTGAAATGCGCAAAAAAGTGGCTCTGTTCTGTAATGTAGAGCCTAATGCCGTACTTCAGTCTATCGATGTGCCTTCAATTTATCGCGTTCCGCTGAATATGCAGCTCGAAAAGCTCGACGAGGTGGCGCTGACCAAAATGGGCTTCGATCTGGCAAAAACGCCACATGCCGATATGGACAAATGGAGCACTTTTGTTGAAAAACTCGAAAATGCCAAAGATGAAGTGCGTATTGCCATTGTGGGGAAATATGTGCAGTTGCCCGATGCTTACAAATCGATTATTGAATCGCTGGTACATGCAAGTGCTTACAACAACCGCAAACTAAAACTCGACCTGATTCTGTCAGATAAGCTTGACGATGAAAATGTGGAGAAAAAACTTTCGAAAGTGGATGGTATTATCGTAGCTCCCGGATTCGGACAGCGCGGTATGGAAGGAAAATTTGCTGCACTGAAATATGCCCGCGAAAATAATCTGCCATGTCTGGGAATTTGTATGGGAATGCAAACCATGTCCATCGAATTTGCCCGTAATGTGTTGGGTTATGCCGATGCCAACAGTACCGAAATCGATCCGGCCACCACACACAACATTGTGGATATCATGGAAGAGCAGAAAGATGTGCTCGATTTGGGCGGTAGTATGCGTTTGGGTGCTTACAAATGTCACCTGAAAAAAGGTACCAGAGTTTACGATATTTACAAAAAGGAAAATATCAGCGAACGTCATCGTCATCGTTACGAATTCAACAATGCCTACAAAGCTGATTTCGAAAATGCCGGAATGGTTTGCAGCGGTATGAACGAGGAATCGGACCTTGTTGAAATTATCGAACTTAGTTCGCACAAATGGTATGTGGGCGTTCAGTTTCACCCTGAATACAGCAGTACAGTGGTAAATCCGCATCCGCTGTTTATCAGTTTTATCGAAGCTGCTATCGGGAAATAATTAAACCCTGAGTTATAGTTTTTTTAAATGCGGTGTTTGTCCCTAACCGGCAAAGCCGCAATTTTTTCTAAATAAAATACGAACAATTAATGGATAAAAACACGATTATCGGATTTGTGCTGATTGCACTTATTCTTATTGGTTTTTCGGTGATGAATAAGCCCAGCGAAGAGGAAATTCGTTACCAGGATTCGATTGCGCTTGTGCAAAAGCAAAAATACGAACAGGAAATAAAAGTACAGGAAGCTGCAAAGGCTGCCACAGCGGCTATCAACAACGATTCTACAATTGTGGTGGATAACGATTCGGCGCGTCTGGCCGATGCGATGGGCGATTTTTCAGCAGCTGCTTTTGGTGAAGAGAAATTTTATGTAGTGGAGAATGAAGTGCTTAAACTGACCTTTAGCAACAAAGGTGGCCGCATTTATTCTGCTCAGCTTAAAAATTATCGTACACACGATTCGTTGCCTCTTGTTCTGTTCGATGCGGAAGAAAGCAAAATGGGCTTTATCCTCACTACAAACAACAACCGTGTGGTGAATACTTCTGACCTCTACTTCGAGCCTGTATCTGAAGTTCAGAAAGACAGCGCCGGAAATCAGGTGTTCACAATGCGTCTGAAAACATCTGTAAATGCCTACATGGACTTTGTCTATACACTTCGTGCCGACGACTATATGCTTGGTTTTGACATCAAAGCCAATGCAATGAACACTGTAATGCCGGCCGGCACCAATGTGCTCGACATGCAGTGGAGTTCAAAAATCCGCCAGCAGGAAAAAGGACGTACTTTCGAGGAACGTTATTCGAATATTCAATACAAATTTGTAGCCGATGATGTCGAAAAACTCAGCGAAAGCAAGGACGATGAGAAGAAAGTGCCTAACCGCGTAAAATGGATTGCCTTTAAGGATCAGTTCTTTAGTTCTATTTTCATTGCCCGCGATGCTTTTACAGCCACCAATCTGACAAGTAAAATGGAGGATAAAGAAAGTGGTTATCTGAAAAACTATTCGGCTGAAATGGCTGTGGGCTTCGACCCGACAGGAAAAAATCCTACAGGTTTCGATATTTATCTCGGACCTAATCAGTATAAAATTCTGTCGTCGTACGACAAAGGCCTCAAAGGTGACGATCGCTTGTTGCTGCGCGAACTGGTGCCACTCGGATGGGGAATTTTTGGCTGGGTCAACCGTTTTGCCATTATTCCAATGTTTAACCTGTTCAGCCGTTTTATTTCCAATTTCGGAATTATCATCCTGCTGATGACAGTGGTAATTAAACTTGTACTTTATCCGCTTACTTACAAATCGTACATGTCAAGCGCTAAAATGCGTGTGTTGAAACCTGAAATTGACGAGATTCATGCCCGCATTCCTGCCGAAAAGGCTGCCGAGCGCCAAAAAGCAACCATGGAACTTTACAATAAAGTGGGAGTGAGCCCTATGAGTGGATGTTTGCCTACTTTGCTTCAGATGCCTATTCTGTTTGCTATGTTTAGTTTCTTCCCGGCTTCAATTGAGTTGCGTCAGGAAAGTTTCCTCTGGGCCGACGACCTTTCGGCTTACGATGCTATTGTGAGCTGGAATACCTATATTCCATTGGTATCAACTTATTTTGGAAATCACATAAGCTTGTTCACCCTGTTGATGACCGTGGCTACGCTTATTTCAACCAAACTGAATATGGCCAATACTGCCACACCCGATCAGCCGGGAGCCGGAATGATGAAGTGGATGATGTATCTGATGCCCATTATGTTCATGTTTATTTTCAATAGCTATGCGTCGGGATTGAGCTACTATTATTTTGTATCCACGCTTATTTCTATTGCCCAGACTTATGCTATACGTGCAAGTATCGACGAGAAGAAACTTCTGGCTCAGTTGCATGCCAAACGTAAAACCAATGAGAAAAATCCTGCTAAGAAAAAAAGCGGATTTATGGAACGACTTGAGAAAATGCAGCGTGAACAGGAAAAAGCGCTTCGCAACAGAAAATAATATTCAGATATAAACGTTTGTAAAAAAGCGCAATATGCAAAGTCTCTTTGTAATTGCGCTTTTTTTTGATACACAGAAATTATTATGATAAATAAAAACTTATTATTTATAGCTGTTACCGCTTTGGGACTTGCTTTTACAGCTTGCCATAAACCACAGCGTTTTGAAGTGGATGTGCGTGCTGCTGATAGTGTGCGTATAGCGCGTGTCGATCTTGATTTGATAGCGTTTGATACACTAAAGGCTGATGCTGAACTCGAAAAGCTTTTTCAGAAATATCCTGATTTTATGCCGCTGTATTTCTCGGAGATGCTGGAGCTGCCCGTTACCGACAAAAAACTTTTAGCAGATCAACTCCGCACGTTTCGTGCTGATACGGTTTTCAGTCAGGTAAATGCTGATGTGCTTGCGCAGTTTGACGATATAAGCGATATTGAAGCCGAGTTGACAGGCTCTTATGCCTATATCAAACATTATTTTCCGGAATTGGCATTGCCCGAACTGTATTTCTTTGTGTCGGGATTTAATCGTTCGGTGGTCATAACGCCTGCATTTATTGGTGTTGGTGTGGATATGTACCTGGGAAGCGATTATCCGCGCTATTCGGATATCAGTTATAAATATCTGACATATAATATGCGTCGCGAAAGTATTGCGGTGGACGTTGTTTCTGCAATTCTATTCAGTCACTTTCCTTCGGATGTGAAAAACGATCGTTTGCTCGATAATATGCTTTATCGTGGCAAGTTGCTTTATGTGTTGTCGGCAGTGATGCCCGATCGCAAACCGCACGATATAATGGGATACACAAAGTTTCAGTGGGAGTGGAGCCGTAAGTATGAATCTGAGATATGGAACAGCATTCTCGATCATAACGACCTTTACAGCTCCGATTTAATGCTTATTCGGAAATACCTGAATGATGCTCCGTTTACAGCGCCCGTATCGCAGGAGTCGCCCGGAAGGCTTGGTGCCTGGGTGGGTTGGCAAATAGTGGATGCGTGGATGGAAAAGCATAAAAATGTTTCGCTTTCGGATCTTCTGAAAGAGCATAATTATCAGAAAATACTCGATGAGTCGGGTTATCAGCCCTGATGATTTTTTACACAGGAGTTTATTCCGGTTTATCGGTAGTGAAAAACTTTGAAGTTTCTCCTGTGTTTTAGTGACTTTGTGATCTTTTCTTATCGCAGAACTCGTCTTGCCTTTTTATAATGTCGCTCCTACGGAGCTATTTTACACAAAGGACTAATAATTGCTACCATAATTATGCTCCTAACGGAGCAATTTCTTAGCTTCGGAGAAGCGATATTATGGTAGAGATATTGATTGTATAGTGTTTTCAGAGCTCCGTTAGGAGCGAAATTATATTGTGTACAAAAAGTCAAGACGACTTCTTCAAAAGAATTTCAGAGGTCTGCGCTGTGCAGAGTAGTGTGCTAAAAAAATATTCAGAGGCTTGCACAGTGCAGAGTAGTGTGCTAAAAAAATATTCAGAGGCTTGCACAGTGCAGAGTAGTTTGCGGAAAAGAATTTCAGAGTTCTGCACAATGCATAGTAGTCTGCGGAAAAAATATTCAGAGGTCTGCACAGTGCAGAGTAGTGTGCTTAAAAAATATTCAGAGGTCTGCACAGTGCAGAGTAGTGTGCTTAAAAAATATTCAGAGGTCTGCACAAAGCAGAAATATGTGTTACAGTATGCCGTAATGGTGTTTTTGCAACAGATGAGAGCTAAAATAATGGATAACCGACAATTAATTATGCGAATTAAGGGTTGAATCAACAATTTTATGACGGTTTTGTATGAATGGTCTGTTTATTAACAATACTCAGATATCAGGGCTACGCCCCTCTGATATCACATGAATTATCCGGCTATTAAGATTTCACAGCTACGCTGCTACAAGTTTATATATAGGGGCGTAGCCCTGATAGCTTGGTAGAAAGAATGTAAAAAGAATGATTTTTAGGGGCGTAGCCCTGACATCATAGATTTAAATGAAACAATTTCAACCCTTAATTCGCATTAATAATAAAAACGGTTCGTACTGATTAAAATCTGTACGAACCGTTTAATGTTTTACGCGGAACTTATTATTTAAGACCGAGTTTCTTTTTTACTAATGCTGTAATGTCGTTTGAGTTTGGAGCTGTGTAAAGAATTACCTGCGAACTCATATCGAAGATATAAGTAAACTTGTTTTCGGTAGCTACATCAGTAATGGCTTTACGAACTTTTTC
>JAGPIU010000225.1 GCA_018054805.1 Paludibacter sp.
AAAGCCGCGATGTAAATACTCAGGCAGTATTCAGCTTGCGTGGAAAGCCGCTCAATAGCTACGGGCTTACCAAAAAAATTGTGTACGAAAACGAGGAGTTCAACCTGCTGCAGGCTGCACTCAATATAGAGGACGGCATCGAAGGTTTGCGCTACAACAAGGTCATTGTGGCTACGGATGCCGACGTGGACGGAATGCACATTCGTTTGTTGTTGATTACTTTCTTTCTGCAATTTTTCCCCGATCTGATCAAGAAAGGGCATGTGTACATTCTGCAAACGCCGCTTTTCCGTGTGCGCAACAAGAAAGAAACGGTATATTGTTATTCCGAAGAAGAGCGTTTGGCTGCTATGGCACGCTTGGGCACTAATCCCGAAATTACCCGATTTAAAGGTCTCGGTGAAATATCGCCCGACGAGTTCAAACACTTTATCGGAAAAGACATTCGTCTCGATCAGGTAAGTCTGCGCAAGGAAGATGCCGTTCAGGACTTGCTATCGTTCTATATGGGTAAAAATACTTCAGACCGCCAGACATTTATTATCGACAATCTGGTGGTGGAAGAGGATGTGTGATGAATGTACAATTGACAATTGATAATTGACAATTGGATTCATGATACATTAGGTTTCTGCTGGTTTAATGTGGGTCAAAAGATATTATGTCTCTGAATTACTATTCCGAAAACGAAACAAAGGACTCAAATCCTGATATTTACTTTATGCGTCAGGCTTTGCAGGAGGCTCAAAAGGCTGCGCAGCGCGACGAAGTGCCTGTGGGCGCTGTGGTGGTTTGTCAGGGGCGAATTATTGCGCGCGGCCACAATCTTACCGAAACGCTCACCGATGTGACTGCTCATGCCGAAATGCAGGCAATAACTGCTGCTGCAGGTTTCCTGGGTGGAAAATATCTGGTGGATTGTACCCTTTATGTCACTGTGGAGCCTTGTGTAATGTGTGCCGGAGCGCTTGGCTGGTCGCAGATAAGCCGCATTGTGTATGGTGCTGCCGACGAAAAGCGTGGTTTTGCCCGTTTTGCTCCATTGGCGTTGCACCCAAAAACCGAAGTAGTTTCGGGTGTGCTCGAAGCAGAATGCAGTGCGTTGATGAAGGATTTTTTTAAACGAAAAAGATAGTTTTTCATTTTTCAAAATTACTATTTAATTCCTGAGTACTCACGATAAATAACAACCGTACAGATGAAAAAAATCACATTCCAAATCATTCTTGTAGCTTTTATTTGTGTCCCGGCAAATTTGTTTTCGCAGAAAAAAACTATACAACAGAAATTCAATTACAAACAAAATCCAGCATTGTCGGGTGTGCAGGCTGACGAAATTAAAAGCGTCGATTCGTTGCTGCAATCTTTTGTGGACAATAAAAAGCTGAATTGTGTAACGGCATTTGTAGCCAAAGGCGGTAATGTGATTTACAAAAAATCTTTTGGTCTGAAAGATGTTGAAAATAACATTCCGGCTACTCCCGACGATTATTATGTGTTGTTTTCACAAACCAAAGCAATAACTACTGTGGCATTTATGACCCTGGTTGAAAAAGGGTTGGTCTCGGTCGACGATCCTGTGTCGAAGTATTTTCCTGAGATTCCGGACAAAGTGGTGACAAAAGTAAACGAGGATGGTACTTATGAAACGCGGCCGGTAAAAACGCCCATGACTTTTGCGCATCTGATGTCACATTCTTCAGGTTTAAATGCCGGACTGGTAGGGAAAATTCGCCGCGCAGAAGGTATGAAAGCCGGTGCGCCTGCGGGCTTTGGTGCTGATATTCCAACACAAAAAACTTCAGGACAGCGCACTTTTGGTGTTTCGGCCAAAACTCCATATCTCAAAGATGAAATGCTGGCTTTGGCAAAATATCCGCTTGGCTTCGATCCTGGTGCTGAATGGAATTATCATATCAGCACCAATATGCTGGCTTATATGGTCGAAATTATTTCGGGAAAACCACTGCGCGAATATGTGAAGGAAACTATTCTTAAACCACTTGGCATGAATAACACCGATTGGTATTACAGTCCGGAGGCGCTGAATCGTTTTGTAAAACCTTATGTGGCTGCCAATGGTGCTCTTACTCCCGGAACCACCATGTATGCCGAAGGAGCTGTGAGCAGCGAGCAAACTTATTGCGAAGGTGCGATTGGGCTGAACGGTCCCATCGAAGATTATGCGAAATTCTGCCAAATGCTTCTGAATAAAGGAGAATTCAACGGGCGTCGGATTTTAAAACCCGAAACGGTGATACTTATGACCACCATTAACCGTTTGCCTGAAAAGAATTCAGGTGGAAATGGTTTCCGGTTCGGACTTGGTTTTGAGCTTTACAATGAGCTGAAGAAACCCGTTCCGGCAGTTTCGAATACGGCTTATGCCTGGGGTGGAATGCTCGGCACCGAATATATTATTGATCCTGAAAATGATATGATTGTGCTTTTTTACATGAATATGTTTAAACGCGACAATCTATATCCTGTCTTTTTGAAAAATGTGTATGAAATGTTCTGATGTTTATTTTGGTATGAAATATTTCTTGTTTATTACGCTGTTTTTCTCCGTGTCTGTTTTTTCTCAAAAACTGACTCCAATAGCCGATGCCTGGGCCGGAAACTCGGTGAATGCAGTGGTATTTCGGAAAAATTCAGTAGTTACACACGGAAAAACACAGTTTGCTGCCTTCTACAATCAGCAGGGCAAACTCGTTTTGGCCAAAAGAATGCTTAATTCAGAAGATTGGGAAATCAGCGAAACGCAATACAGCGGAAATATTCGAGA
>JAGPIU010000028.1:0-4720 GCA_018054805.1 Paludibacter sp.
TCTTCTACAGTAGCTTCAATGGGCATGTCCTTGTCTAAGATACGAATGTAATCGCCTATCTGAAAAGGTGCTGAAAAGAACAGAATTACTCCGGCGGTAATATTGCTGAGTATCGACCATTGCGCAAAAAGCGCCACGCCAATCACTGCAAACACCGATCCTAACGCTACGAACAGATTTTTTGTATCGACACCCCAAATCACCAAAATTGCAATGAGCGCGAGTGTGTTGATTATGAAATTCACAACCCTGGATACATGTGATATTTTAATGTCAGGGTGTGGATGCGATTTTAAATACTTGTTTGCGAGGAGTTGAAGCCCAACTCTTAACGAACCGGCAATTACAATGGCTACAATCGAGCCGGCAATTTGAGGGAAATAAGTCAACATAGTTATAATTAAAAGAACGATTATTTTTTTGCAAAGTTATTGAATAAAGGCATTAAAAGCAAAAATGCAGAACGATCCGTCTGAAAAGTCCTGCAATGATTTTAGCGCTTATGCCCGATTTTTATTTCCGCAGGTTCATAATTTCAGGATTTTCCACAATGTATTTTGTGGTGGCACTGTATCCATACTGATAAATTTCCTGATAAGCCTCAAAGCTGAATTCGTGAAATTTTTCTATTGCTTTGGGCTCAATCAAAAAGCGGCAAACATCTCTGCCTTCTTTCGAATTTTGATGCTGCATAGCGCGTACCGAGCTGGCCAGAGTGTCGATAGGTTTTGCCAGATCGACAGGAGCTATGTGAGGAATTACATCCACCCCGATAATGGTTTGGCAATATTCCTCAAGTCCCTGAGCCGGAACGTTATTCAACAGGCCTCCATCCACATAAAAAGTTTCATCGTGTTTTATGGCCTCAAATACTCCGGGAATACTTGCCGAAGCAGCCACCCATTTATCCAGTTCACCGGCCGAAATAATTTCCCATTCGGCTTTTGTCAGGTTCACTACACATATTTGCAGACGTTTTTTTAATTGATCGAAACTGTTGTGAGGAATCATTTCCTGAATTAAATGTCTCAGAATATGATGATTCGATAAACCGGATTTCAGGAATGTGGGTCTGAAAGTCATCAGTTTGGTAATTTTGTACAATTTGTCATCCTTTATCATTTGCAACATTTCCTGTGGCGAGTATCCTGCTGCATAAAATGTACCTATGATAGCTCCCATACTTGTGCCTGCAATATGGTCGGGGTATATTCCATGATCTTCGAGCGATTGCAAAACGCCAATATGTGCAAACCCGAGTGCACCACCTCCGCTCAAACATAAACCTATTGATTCGTTTCGGGTTGAGCTAAAAAAGAAATCTTTAATCAGTCCCATATTTTTTTGCTTAATTATTGTGTGACGACGGTTCGTAAGTTTATCTCATAGTTGTTAATGGAATAAAAACTTTTAAAATTAAGAGCCTGAAATCAGAAAATGGACTATTTTTGTAAGAATTTTATAAAAATGCGATTTCAGTTTGTATGATTATTGCTGATCTTGCGTTTATGTAGTTGGTCGGAAGCTATTGTGAATTCTTCCTGTTGCTAGTGTCATTAAATTATCTTTTTAAATAATAATACTGTTTATTAATGAAACGTTTAAGTATCCTTTTTGTTTTGACTTTTGCTATCGTTTATGTGAATGCGCAATTGCTTTATGATATACTCGATGGAAAGTATCGTTCGCAACTTCCTGAAACACCCCGCTCGATGAACGATGGGGAACATTACACTCTGAAAGTCAATAATACATCCATTGTAAAGTACAATTACAAAACAGGCGCTTTTGTTGATACTGTTATGAGTCTTCATCAGTTGAAAAACTGTCCCCTGAAATCATTCTCGGGTTACGAGTTTAGTCCTAATGAAGCCAAAATGTTGATATATAATAATGTGAAATATCGTTATCGTCGCACTTTTACGGCTGATTATTATGTGGTCGATCTCAAACGTAAGGAGATTGTGCCGCTTTCGGAAGAAGGAAATCAGCAGGAAGTACCTTTGTTTTCACCCGATAGTCGTTATATAGCTTTTGCACGTCAAAACAATCTTTACATGAAAAAGCTCGATTTCAATACCGAAATAGCAATAACTAAGGATGGCGAAGTGGGTAAAATTCTGAATGGTTTGCCTGATTGGGTTTATGAAGAGGAATTTGAAGCGACCCGGCTTTTCAACTGGAGTCCCGATAGCAAATTGCTTGCTTTTGTGAAGCTCGATGAAACGGCCATTCCCGAATTTGCATTTCAAATGTTTAGTGCCACGGCTGAAACTGATCGTCCGGTATTGTATCCGGGAATGATGAAGTTCAAATATCCCAAAGCCGGTGAGGTGAATTCGAAAGCTACAGTTTGTGTGTACGACGACTTTAATAAAACCACAAAGTTTATGAAACTCACAGGAGTCGAAGGCGAATTTTATGTGCCCCGACTTATGTGGTCGAACAATCCGGAGCAATTGATGATTTTCGCACTCAACCGCAATCAGAATCGTCTCGATATGCTTTCGGCAAATCCCAAATCAACGCTTTCGAAACTTATTCTTCGTCAGGAAGATAAATATTATGTGGATTATTCAAATCTGAACTATCTTCAGTTTACTGCCGACAATCAGTTCTTTTTTGCTGTCACGGAAAACGATGGTTATCGCCACATTTGGCAATATCGTATCAATGGAAGTCCTGTAAAGCAAATTACAAAAGGACAGTGGGATGTAACCGATTTTTACGGCTACGACGAAAAGAAAAAAACTATTTATTATCAATCGTCCGAAACATCACCCACGCAACGCGATGTGTATATGATGGATGCAAAAGGTAAAAAAACACGTCTCAGCAATGGTAAAGGCATTCATAGTGCCAGCTTCAGCCACGATTTTAAATACTTTGTGCATGTATCTTCATCGGCCACAATGCCTCACAAGGTGGTACTTCGCGATCAGGCCGGAAAGCAAATACGCGAAATGGAATCGAATAGTGCGCTGGCCAATAAATGGGATGCTCTGAAACTTCCTGCAAGAGAATTCTTTACTTTTCAAACGTCTGAGAACATTAAACTGCATGGCTGGATGCTAAAACCGGTTGACTTTAATGCGAACCGTCAGTATCCTGTACTTCAGGTACAATACAGTGGTCCCGACTCGCAACAGGCGCTCGATAGCTGGAACATTGGCTGGGAATACTATCTGGCAAGCAAAGGTTATGTGGTGGTTTGTGTGGATGGTCGTGGGACGGGGGCACGCGGCTCTGAATTCCGCAAATGTACTTATATGCAAATGGGAATCCTCGAAGCGCGCGATCAGGTGGAAACTGCTAAATATCTCGCTAAACAAAGCTTTGTGGATAAAAACCGTATCGGAATCTGGGGTTGGAGCTATGGTGGCTCGATGACGCTCTGGTCGATGAGTACGGGCGAGAAAATTTTTAAAGCGGGAATTGCTGTGGCGCCCGTTACCGATTGGCGACTTTACAACACTGCTTATACCGAGCGTTTTATGCGTCGTCCGCAGGAAAATTTCGATGGTTACAAGAAAACTTCGGCTATTGAAATGGCTTCGAAACTTGAAGGGCGTTTGTTGCTTATTCATGGCACTGCCGACGATAATGTGCATTATCAGAATAGCTTATTGTATGCTGAGAAACTTGTTGAAGAAGGAAAACAGTTTGAAATGCAAATATATACTGATAAAAATCATAGCATATTGGGTAAACAAACGCGCAGACATTTGTACACGCGTATGAGTGAGTTTTTATTCTTAAATCTGTAAAATAGGGGAATAAATATTCGAAAAATGCTGCTATGTGGCTATTTCATGTTTTAAAACATTGTTTGGCGTTTGTTTTTAGCCCTGCACGTTAATTAATCAGCGAAAAAAAAATGGTACTTTTGTTGGTCAAATAAAAATCAGAATAAAAACTAAATTATTTAATACAAAAACTAAATTAATTATTAGAGTAAAATGACAACACAAAAACAAAATGGAAATGTAGTGGCTATTGTCACAATGATTTTTCTTTTTGCAATGATTTCGTTTGTAACAAATCTTGCAGCTCCTATCGGGGTAATCTGGAAAAATCAGCCCGAATTCGAAGGATCGAATTTTTTGGGAATGTTAGGAAATATGATGAATTTTCTTGCTTATTTGTTTATGGGAATTCCTGCCGGAAAGTTGCTCACTAAAATTGGTTACAAAAAAACTGCATTGGTAGCTATCGGCATTGGATTTTTAGGAGTTCTTACTCAGTATTTGTCGGGTGTTGTGTTGGTAGGTAATACACTTTTCTCGCTGCCGGCTAATTTCTTTGTATATTTATTAGGTGCATTTATTGCCGGTTTCTCGGTGTGTATGCTCAATACTGTAGTTAATCCTATGCTCAATCTGCTTGGAGGTGGTGGAAATAAAGGAAATCAGCTTATTCAAACCGGAGGAACATTCAACTCTTTGTCGGCTACCCTTACGCCAATGTTTGTGGGTGCGCTTATCGGAAATGTAACCAAAGAACGTGTATTGTCGGGCGAGATTACTATGGCAAATATCAATCCTGTATTGTTTATTGCTTTGGGTGTATTTGCTGCTGCATTTTTGATTCTTCTTTTTGTGCCTATTGCTGATCCTCATAAAACTCAGACTGCCGGTGCCAAAGTTGTATTCGAGCATAGTCCATGGAATTTCCGTCACTTTGTTTTGGGAGCAATTGCTATCTTTATTTATGTAGGTGT
>JAGPIU010000028.1:4820-9006 GCA_018054805.1 Paludibacter sp.
ATTGTTTCGCGTTTTACGTTTCGTGTTGTTGCAACATGAAACGTAAAACCTGGAACCATAAACAGAAATTGAATTATGGAAAAACCTTATGTAATAGGAATGGATATGGGTGGAACCAACACTGTGTTTGGTGTAGTGGATGCCCGTGGAACTGTGATTTCGAAAAGTGCGATTAAAACAGGTACACATACTGATGTAAATCTTTATATTCAGGATTTGTACGACGAAATGATAAAGCTCATCGACGCGGCTGGTGGTGTAGAGAAATTTAAAGGTATTGGTGTGGGAGCTCCAAACGGAAACTACTATACCGGAAATATCGAATTTGCACCCAATCTGCCATGGAAAGGAGTAATCCCCTTTGCAAAACTGATGGCTGAAAAATTCGGAATACCGGCAGCATTGACCAACGATGCTAATGCAGCTGCAATTGGTGAGATGACCTATGGTGTAGCGCGTGGAATGAAGAATTTCATTATGATTACCCTTGGTACCGGAGTTGGTAGCGGTATTGTAATTGACGGCAAACTGGTGTACGGTCACGATGGCTTTGCCGGAGAGCTCGGACATACGACTGCTATCCGCGAAAACGGTCGCTTGTGTGGTTGTGGTAAAAAAGGCTGTCTCGAGACTTATTGTTCGGCAACTGGTGTGGCCCGTTCGGCACGCGAAATTCTTGCTTCGAGTACTCAGGAAAGTCTTCTGCGCAATATCCCGGTTGATAGCATCACATCGAAAGATGTATTTGAAGCGGCTATGGAAGGTGACGAAATTGCAAAAGATATTTTTGCTTTTACTGGAAAGATTCTGGGTCAGAGTCTGGCCGATTTTGTGGCATTTAGTGCGCCCGAGGCCATTGTGCTTTTTGGAGGTCTTTCGAAAGCCGGCGATTTGATTATGAATCCGATTCGTGAAAATATGGAGGATAATCTTCTTCCGTTGTGGAAAGGTAAAATCAAATTGTTTTTCTCAGAACTGAAAGAAGCTGATGCAGCTGTGTTGGGTGCGAGTGCACTGGCATGGGAACTGTAAAGGCTGATTTGACTTTTATTGAACGGATAAAGCTGCGGCTTTATCCGTTTTTTTGTTTCTATCGTTAGCGCTTAGTGCAAAAAAAAAGAAGCAATCATTTTGTGATTGCTTCTTTTTTGTCGTTGTATGCTTGTGTTTTAAGAACAAGTCAGATTTTCTTGTCCGAAAAGTCTTATGCGTTTTTAGCTTTCAGTACGATGGCTTTGAAAGCTTCGGGGTGATTCATTGCTAAATCGGCAAGTACTTTGCGGTTCATTTCGATACCTGCTTTGTGCAAAGCACCCATCAGTTTCGAATATGACATTCCTTCGAGACGTGCAGCAGCATTGATACGCTGAATCCACAATGCACGGAAGTTACGTTTTTTGGTTTTGCGGTCACGGTAAGCATATTGCAAACCTTTTTCCCATGTGTTTTTGGCTACGGTCCATACGTTACGACGGCCACCAAAATATCCTCTGGTGAGGCTTAAAATTCTTTTTCTTCTTTTACGTGAAGCAACGTGATTTACTGATCTTGGCATAATTAAAAATGATTTGTGAATGTTAGCGCCGCTTATATTGCGAACTTAAGGCTAAAGCACTCTGATTTTTGACTAAGAAAAAATGGGATAAAAGATAAAAAACTGACAATTATCTTGCACAAAGCATGTTTTTTACGTTTTTCTCATCTACGCTTGCAACGAGTGCATCGTGAGTAAGATTACGTTTCTGTTTTGTGGTTTTTTTTGTCAAAATGTGTCTTTTGAACGCATGTTTTCTTTTGATCTTTCCTGTTCCGGTAAGGGCGAACCTCTTTTTGGCACCGGAGTTAGTTTTCATTTTTGGCATTTTACTATTTATTTAATTTATAAAAATTCCGTGGTTTGTTGCAAATATACTTATTTGCTTGTTTTCTTGGGCGAGAACATGATAATCATGCGTTTGCCTTCGAGTACAGGGAGTTGATCAACTTTTGCATAATCTTCCAGGTCGTTTGCAAAACGTGCAAGCAGCATTTCGCCCTGCTCTTTGAACAGGATTGAACGACCTTTAAAGAATACATAAGCTTTCACTTTGCAGCCTTCTTTGAGAAATTCAACAGCATGTTTAAGCTTAAAGTTATAGTCGTGATCATCGGTTTGAGGTCCAAAACGAATTTCTTTAAGTATAACTTTCGAAGCTTTTGCTTTTTGTTCTTTCTCGCGTTTCTTTTGTTGATACAAAAATTTCTGATAATCAACAACTTTACAAACAGGTGGTGCTGCGTTTGGTGAAATTTCAACCAAATCCAGCTCAAGTTGATCCGCGATTCGCATGGCCTCTTCGTAGGTAAAGATACCCTGCTCGACGTTGTCGCCTACCAAACGTACTTCTTTAAGACCTCTGATTTTCTCATTAATGCGGTTGGGCATCTCTTTTTCACGGCCCCTTTGAGGTCTGATGACTAATTGTTTAGCTATTGCTTGTTTCCTCCTTTAATTAAATTGTGAATATAATCTTTCTTTGTGATTTTTGAGCGCGCAAATATAATACATTTTTTTCAATTAGCTGCACTGTAAGTCAAATTATTATCAAATTAGCTGGTTGACATTATCCTTATACTGTAGATATTTCTTCTCGTATTTTTATATATTCGTTATACCAGCACTTTATGTCTACAGCAAATGGGTATATACTATTGTATAATCAGAGAAAAAAGTGTAATTTTGTGGCACTTTTTTGGAAAAGAAAGTGTGATGGGAAATTAAGCGACTAATCACTTAATAACGAAACGCTTAAATTTTGAGTAACACAAATTTATTTTAAAGCAAATGAAAACATTTGAATTGAAAGGTGAAGTGAGAACTGACCTTGGAAAAAAATCTTCGAAAGCTGCCCGTGTAGGCGAAAGTGTACCATGTGTATTGTATGGTGGTGCTGAAAATGTACACTTTACAAGTACAGCCAGCGATCTTCGCAAACTTATTTATTCTCCCGACGTATTTGTTGTAGAACTTGAGGTTGCAGGAAAAAAATGTAATGCTGTAATGAAAGCTCTTCAGTTTCACCCTGTAACTGATAAAGTATTGCACATTGATTTCCTTCAGGTTACTGAAACCAAACCTGTGGTTGTTGAAATTCCTGTAAAACTCGAAGGACTTGCCGAAGGTGTGAAAGCCGGGGGTAAACTTGCGCTCGAAATGCGTAAACTGAGAGTAAAAGGTCTTTATACCAACATTCCTGAAAGAATTGTAATTGATGTAACTTCACTTGGTTTGGGTAAATCAATTCAGGTTGCTAGTGTGTCCGTTGAAAATCTCGAAATTCTGAATGCTAAAAACGCTGTAGTTGCTCAGGTTAAACTGACAAGAGCTGCTCGTGGTGCCGCTGCTGCTGCCGCTTCAAAAAAATAATTTCGGATGAAATACTTGATTGTCGGACTGGGTAACATCGGCAATGAATATCATGATACCCGCCACAACATAGGTTTTACAATATTGGACGCTTTTGCTAAGGCGTCCAATGTTTTTTTTACCGAGAACCGTTACGGAGCTACCTGCGAAGTAAAGTTAAAGGGGCGCACGCTTGTGTTGCTGAAACCTTCTACTTTTATGAATCTGAGTGGTAATGCACTTCGTTACTGGATGCAGAAGGAGAACATCCCGGTGGAAAATGTACTTGTGGTGGTGGATGATCTGGCGCTGCCTTTTGGTACGCTTCGTTTGAAGCCCAAAGGGTCGGATGCCGGTCATAACGGGTTGAAAAATATTCAGGATATACTCGGTCATAGTAATTATGCGCGTCTGCGGTTTGGCATAGGTAGCGATTTTGCCAAAGGACGACAGGTTGAATATGTGTTAGGAAAATGGACTGACGAGCAGGCGGCTGCAATTCCTGAGCGTGCTGAGCGTTGTGTGGAAATGATAAAAAGTTTCTGTTTGGCCGGAATGCAGCTTACCATGACGCAGTATAATGGTAAATAAAATTTGCTAGAATCAATATCAGGGAACTCATACATATGATATGAAAACAGAAGTACGAATAGATAAATGGTTGTGGGCTGTGCGTTTGTTTAAAACGCGTTCGCTGGCTTCAGAAGCTTGTAAAAAAGGCAAAGTGCTGATACAGGGTGTGCAGGTAAAACCTTCGCGCAATGTAAAAGTGGGCGATGTAATTTCCATTCGTCGCAATCC
>JAGPIU010000226.1 GCA_018054805.1 Paludibacter sp.
ATTTCGAGATTCTGAAGAAAATCAAAGGTTCTCATCACAGTATTCGGGTTTACCTGTAAATCTACTCCCAATTCGCGCACCGAAGGAATTCTGTCGCCTTCGTTCCATCGACCAAGCAAAATCTGTTCGCACACATAATCGCCTATTTGCAAATATATGGCTTGTGTTTCTCTGAATTCCATAATTACACCTGTTTTTCGGTTAACCGGAAATAACTCACTACCCAGAAAAATGGCACTGCAACCCATGATAAAATTTTATAAACAATTGTCGAAACATTTACGAGAACTGACTCATCGGGATTAAAAGCATTCAACATCAGACTTTTGCTATCGAAACTAAACGAGCCATACAGTATTTTGAACAACAAAAGCTGAAACATTAACAACAAAAATCCGAATATAATAACCGACAACATTGTTTTTACTGCTGCATTGCGTTTGAAAAATAACGACCCCATAAGGAAAAGCGACTGAATAAATGCGAATGTGCAGAAAGTATTCAGCAGGCTCACCTTCGTAAAATCACTCATCGCCGAACCAAAAATATCCATTGAACTAACCTGAGTAATAAACTCGTAATGGTAAGTAAAATCAGTATTGAAAAAGAGGTTCGAAACTGTAACGCCAACCGTTGTGCCTAAAAAGTAAGTCAACACCACCATTAAAAAATAATACGGAATGGTAATGAACAATGCCGAGCTGAATTTTTCGACATGTGTGGCCGGAATCAGTAAATAATGCATGCCTCCCGGCGTATATGCAAAAAACTTAAATTGCCGGGCAGCAAAAAACAAACCTGAAATATAAAGGAAAAAGCGAACCGAATCGGTTTGATTGAAGATCAGTGCAAAAACCGCAGTCACTATCAACCAATAATTGAGTTCGCGCTGGGCGTTTTCTACAAAGAAACGCTTCAGAAGCAGAAGCAATCTTCCGGGATTGAATTTGGTATTCATAATTGTATCATTCATTTTATATGGAGTTATTTAAATAATGAAGTAATGAGTGACTTATTAGCAAGCACAGCACTGAACAGCATTTCAATATCTACTTTACTTTCTTCGCCGGTTGTATTTATACAAACCTGCACCTGCCCCCGCAAAGTATCTTCACTGTAAATCACCTTCTCGTCAGTTTGATTCCTGTCGGCCATTCTGAAACAAAGTTTTTGGGAAATTTCTTCCAGAGTGCGGTTAAACACTATTTCGTGACGATCCATAATTGTAATGCTGTCAATAAGCCCATCCAGATCGTGTACCTGATGCGTCGAAATCACCATACAACGGTTATCGTCGATCACCGAAGCCACCATACGACGAAACTGTGCTTTCGATGGAATATCGAGTCCGTTGGTAGGCTCGTCCATCAACAACAGTTTTGTATTAGTAGCCAAACCAAAAGCAATCATCACCTTCTTCTTCTGTCCGTGCGACAAGCGGGTAAGCATTGCTTTTTTATCCTGCACATCGAACTCATCAAGAAACTTGTCGAACAGTTGCGCATCGAAATTCGGATAAAAAGGCGCATACACATTCTGAAGATTCTGAACACTGATATGCAGAACAGGCAGTTCTTCGGGCAAAAAGAAAATTTCGCTGAGCATTTCAGGCTTACGTGCCGCTGGCACAAAACCCATCACATCTACATTTCCACTTTTGGGAAAAACCAGTCCCGACATTAATTTAAGGAGTGTACTTTTGCCCTCTCCGTTTTTTCCTAAAAGACCATGAATCCTACCGGTTTGAAGTGTCAGACTCAAATCGGCCAGCAATCTGGTCCGGTTGCTATAACTAAAAGTTACATTTTTAATTTGTATCATAAAATAAATTAGTGTATTAGTTCATTAGTACACTGCAAATCTATTTCTATTTTTATATACAAGACAAATATTCGGAGTTAAATAATGTTAAGCGCAGTATTAAAAAGGAAATCTCCCTCATTAATAGATATTTACAAAAACAAAAAATCTATTTAAGTAAATAAAAGCAAACAAACAATAGCATACAACCAGCTTCGTTAACCCAAAACATAACAGAGTATATCTATAAAAGAGAAATTAAAGACAAACATTAGGGCAACGAGACATATTTAACACGATAGCGTTATTCGCAAAGCCCCGATAATTGATTAAAAAGATTATTTTTGTGGGAAAATAGAAATTCGATACAATCGACAGGCGCAAAACTGAATAATTTTCAAAATGAAACAATGCATAGCAAGGAAGAAAAACTGAACGAATTCGGACGATTACTCGAAATAATGAGTGAATTAAGACAAAAATGTCCGTGGGATAAAGAGCAAACATTCGAAAGCCTGCGCACCCTCACAATAGAAGAAACCTACGAACTGGCCGATGCTATAATAAAAGAAGACAAAAAAGAAATTCGTAAAGAGCTTGGCGACATTTTGCTGCACATAGTATTTTATGCCGAAATGGGTAGCGAAACCGGCGAGTTCGATATATATGATGTGTGTAAAGGACTTTGCGAAAAACTTATTTACCGCCATCCACATATATTTGCCGACACAGAAGCGCACAACAGCGAAACTGTGATGCAAAACTGGGAGAGCCTGAAACTAAAGGAAAAAGGCGGAAACAAAACTGTCCTGTCAGGCGTTCCTGTATCACTTCCCGCAACCATCAAGGCACACCGCATACAGGACAAAGCACGTAGCGTTGGATTCGACTGGGACAAAAAGGAACAGGTCTGGGATAAAGTGAAGGAAGAAATTGAAGAATTGCAAGCCGAAATCTCGAAAATGGATCAGGATAAAATGGA
>JAGPIU010000227.1 GCA_018054805.1 Paludibacter sp.
GCATTGGCACCGATGATCATAGCCACAACAATGCTTATAGCAATAATGGAAGTAGTGAGAAGGTTTTGTGTTTTCATGGAGATAAATTTTCAGGTAAATATTGGAGAATTGATTATTTTTTTCTGATCACAAGTTTATCACCCACATCGAGACGGTCGGTGGTGCGGTTGTTCCAATTTTTGATATCGCTTACCTTGCAGCCATAACGCTTTGCAATGGTTGAATAATTCTCACCGCTTTTTACTTTGTGTGTAATGGTGGTTTCTTTTTTCGCAGCAGGTTTTTTAGAGGCCACATTTCCACCTTCGCCGGCATTTACTTTCAGCTTCTGACCAGCCTGCAAGCTGCTGCCAGATAATTCATTGAGTTCTTTCAACTCATCGACAGTCATATTGTACATTTTGGCAATGCTGTAAAGCGATTCGCCACGTTGAACCTTATGTGTTTCGGCTTTTACATTGGCCACCGCAGGCTCTTCATTTACATCTTTCTCTATTGGTTTTTCAACGGGCTTTTCGGGTTTCGGCTTCTCCTGTTTTGCGTTTTTATCAACTTTCACTTCGGCTTGTTGTGCCACTTCGTTTTGTTCTACCGGTTTCGTTTCTTCAACATGCTGTGCCACAGGTTTTGGTTTAGGCACATAGTTCGGATCGTTTGTATGAATCACAAGCATCTGACCAATTTCCACTACATTACCCGAAAGGCCATTCAGTGATTTGAGTTCGTCGATAGTTGTGTTGTATTTTCTCGAAATTGACAAAAGCGATTCGCCGCTACGCACAATATGTACTTCTTCTTTTATTTGAAAAGGGAAATTATTTGTCTGTTCATTTTTGGCTTTCGATGCTTTTGACTTTTCCTTATTTTCTTTTGGCTGTTTGGTTTCGTTTTTAGCAATTTCCGGTTGCACAGTAGCACCTTGTACTGCAACCGGCTTATTTTCGGCTTTTGCAGGTTCTGCTTTAGCGGGCTCTTTGCTCGTTTTAACGACCGCCACTTCCGGTTTCTCAGCCTTTGTTTCGGCTACCACAGCTTTTGTCTCTGTTTTAACTGGTTGCTCAGCTATCTCGGGCTGCTCTTCCGACAATATCAGTGTTTGTCCCGGATAAATCTTCCCTCTGGCTGTCTTGTTAAGCTGTTGTAATTCAGCTACGGTCATACCGTATTTTTGAGAAATAGAATATAGTGTTTCACCACGTTCCACCACGTGTTTGGTAGCCGACACGCACACTTCGCCCGACGTTGCTGATTGTTTGTTTTCTGATTTTTGCAGCGTAGAATCTGCAGCCACTTTAGCACTTGCCAAAACCGGCTGTACAACCACCACTACTTCTTCATTCTTAATCAGAAGTCGCTGTTTAAGCTGGAGCATATCTTTTTTGAGGCCATTTTTCTTTTTTAGCTGAGCTACTGACATACCATATTTTGAGGCAATTCCGGAGAGAGTTTCTCCTTTTTTTACATAATGATATTTGGCGGGAATTACTTTTTTAATGGATTGAGAGGGTGAATTCGACACAAATTCTTTACGATTCATATTTGCCACTGACATTACTTTGAGTATCGAATCGTTTTCCATTACGCGGCCGGCATGCACAAAGCGTTTGGTATAATAATCTTCAGCCGAATTGGTAATAATCACGCCTCTGTTGACAGATGCATGAATAAAATCGAACTCACCATTTTCCTTTATTTCAGTCACAATACCCACATGACCCACTCGTCCGTTTCGCCGCCGGCCTTCGTAAAACACAAGATCGCCCGGTTTGATTTCATGTTTTTCCACCACAGGAAACTGAGTGGATTGATCGTATGAAGAACGTTGCAAATCGACACCAAAGTTTTTATACACATGCGAAGTGAAGCCTGAACAGTCGAATGAACTTGTGCCACCCGAACCATAACGATAAGGAGTATTCAGGAATAATTTTCCAAAATTTATAATGGAATCGGGAAGATTTGTTTTCTCAGGAAGTAGAGACTGATTTTTTGTTTTTGTTGTATCCGATTCATAATAACCGGGTTTTATGGATTTGGCAAAAGCAGATGAACCGAAAGCTATGATAGAGAGGACTAATATGTGTGTTTTGATGGATGACATTGGCAAAAAGATATCTGAGAATTAAGCTATTGCAAAGATATAATTTGCAGTGGAATATAAAGAGTAATTTTTTTCTTTTTAAGAAAAAAGATTTTCTTTTCAAGAAAGATGTTTCAGTTGACATTCTGACGCAGAGACAATCATCGTCGCGGAACAACCCATAACCAAAGGTCGGTTATCGTCGACATGTCCGGCAGGAAAATTAAACATAACCGGAATATCACTTTCATTTAATGCTTCGTGAATAATTTCCTCAATACTTTTATTCATAAGCGGGTCTTCGTCGCAATCGCTGAACTGCCCCACCACTAGCCCCGAGATTTTTTGAAAAACGCCTCCAAGTCGCAAATTTTGCAACATTCGGTCAATGTGATAAGGCCTTTCGGCAATATCTTCAATAAAAAGAATATTTCCTTCGTAAGGCAAATCGAAAGGCGTACCTCTGAGACCATAAATTACCGACAAATTTCCACCAATAAGTTTTCCTGTGGCTTTTCCCGAACGATTTTGCGGATGTGCGGGAATTGTATATTCAGGCAAATTACCAAAAAGCAAATTTTTAAGCCAGGCAACCGCTTTGCTGTCGGCATTCAACTCAGTCAAATGTTTTGCCATAATGGCGTGCACCGATGGAAATCCCAGATTTGTAACAGCATTGTGCAACACAGTGA
>JAGPIU010000228.1 GCA_018054805.1 Paludibacter sp.
TTTTTCTTGTCGATTTCGTATTTGTATTTTACCTGAAAGTCGTTGTAGGTTGGTAAAAACGGCAATCCGATGGCCTGAAACAGAAATTGCAGATAGGATTGACGTGCCGATACAATGAAAGTCGATTTCTTGCCAATTGGTCCGTCCACAGTAAGAGCAGCATCTGAAGCTCCTACTGAAAGTTTGGTATGTACGCGGTCCTTGCTGCCATCTTTTTGACGAATTTCCATTACCGAACTCAGCGCATTGGTACGGTTAGCCGGAAATGCTCCTGTGTAGAAGTTAATTTCACGCACAAAGTCGGGGTTAATTACACCGATAGCTCCACCTGATGAACCCTGAGTAGCAAAGTGGTTGATCACTGGAATTTCAACTCCGTCGAGGTAGAATACGTTTTCCGAAGGGCCACCACCACGCACAATCAGGTCGTTTCGGTTAGGGTCGGTTGCACCTACGCCCGGCAATGCCTGCACTACTTTTGATACATCGCGGTTGGCTCCTGCACTTTTCTCGATTTCCTGCACACCGATTGAAAGCACTGAGATAGGACTTTCGATACGTTTCAGGTTCAGATTCTGGCGAACTACCACTTCCTGAATGCTAAATGCAGCCTCGGGAACAGCTATATCCACAAATGTGGTCTGGTTTCCCTGTACCTGAATTTCGGCAGATGTAGTGGTTTCGAAACCAATGTAACTCACCACAAGGCGCATAAAACCGGGGTCGACTCCTGTAAAAATATAATTACCGTCTAGGTCGGAAGTGGAACCAATGGTTGTTCCCTGAATAACGATGTTAGCAAATTCAATGGGCTCGTTTGTTTTAGCATTAAAAACTTTACCCTTAATAGTTCCTTTTTGCGCAAAAAGCGAAAATGATAAAAATGTAAGAAAGATTATTACCAGATTTCTTTTCATTTTAATGATTGATTATTTATAGATGACACATTTAGTTCTTTTTTGTACTAAATAGAACATAAATGATACAAATTTGTTCTATCGCCCACGATATTTTTTTAAAAAAAATGAAAATAATTTTTCTGTGAAAAATAAATATCAGATATTCAGCAATTTGAATACCTGATAATCATTGTTTTTTTTGTATAATTCAAACACGGAGACACAAAGACACGGTGGAAAACGGGGAGACGATAAGATGATGTGGTGATGTGATAATGTGGTGATCCGCCACGGCGGACAAGTTGTGTTGATGAGATGATGTAATAATGTGATGATGGGAAGATGAAAAAAGCACGGAGACAAATAGATACCGCGTCTTTGTGTCTCCGTGTTTAAAAAGTGTCTTTGTATAGATTAGTTTGTTTTTGAGGCTTCGACTTTGCGGATGGCGTCGTACACCGGAATCAGATATCCATTTTCGAACCGGCATAGTAAACAAATATTGCCCACAGGTTCTGCTTTAACCCAGTTCAGCTCTGTTTTATTGCTATCGTAGGTCATTTCGGTGATAAATGAAGTACCTACCTTAAACAAATGATCGTAATCCTGTGTAAAAAATTTCAGCTTTTGTTTGTCGAATTCTTCGGTTTCAAATTCGCATTCGAAAACCGCTTTCTCTACACATTCGGTACGCAGGTAAAGCGCCCGTTCGACCATGGCGGGAACAAAGCTTTTCTCAGCACTAAAGGCTTCAACCGGAATTTTTCCGTTAAATACTTCTGTGTTGTCCACACTGATTTTTATTTCACTTACATAGTCGGCTAATAAAAGCGATTTGTGTATCAGGTCGTTGTAGTGATAAAATTCTTCCCAGTTATTCATTATGTTGGGGTCGGTAGGCATATAATTGCCCAGTACAAGCTCGGCAGCAACGCCACTGATGGATATTTTTACTTTTTGCATAAATGTATTTTAAAAACACAAACCACAACAAAGCAATGATTTATTGTGGTTTGTAGTGTGTGTGTGGATAATTTTTGGACTAAAGCAATGAGCCAATATTAGTGGTAAAAAGTTTTACCGAAATGGCTAAAAGAATAATTCCGAAGAACTTCCGGAGAATATAAATGCCACCTTCACCAATCAGTTTTTCGATGCGGGCTGTTGAACGAATAACAATATATACAAATACGAGATTAAGAACGAGTGCTACAATAATGTTTTCGATGGCATATTCAGCGCGTAACGACAGCAATGTGGTAAAGGAACCTGGCCCGGCAATCAGCGGAAAAGCAAGCGGCACTATCGACGAACCACCTTCGGGACCATTGTTTCTGAAGATTTCCACATCAAGAATCATCTCGATGGCAAAAATAAATATTACCAACGCACCAGCCACTGCAAACGACTGGATATCCACATTGAATAATTTCAGAATTCCTTCGCCTGTAAACAGAAAAAGCAGTAATATCAACAAAGCAATACCACTGGCCCTGAATGGATGAATCACTTTTGCTTTCTTTTTGATATTCATAATGATAGGAATTGAACCCAGAATGTCAATAATAGCAAATAGTACCATAAAGGCACTGGTAATCTGAATGAAACTAAACTCCATATTGTGTAATTTTTGCACAAAGATAATTCTTTTTGTAAATATACAGAAAAGTATGTAAAGTACTTTTGATGAAAAATTGCATAAAAATAGAATAATGGCTGATTTTGTGAAATAAAAAAATCTCCCGACAAAATTTCATTTGTCGGGAGATAATTATATAGTTTCCGAAAAATTAATTTTCAGCAGCTGGCTCGTATACCTGAGCAGCCATACGTTTGTACCAGTTATA
>JAGPIU010000229.1 GCA_018054805.1 Paludibacter sp.
ATTATTTTGCTTTTCGAAAGTGATTACACCGAAAAGAATCACGAAATACGCAAAATTATTCAGAGTATTCAGGCCGATGGAAAAAGGGTAATGGCCTGGGGTTTTATCAATAAAAAAGAAACCACAACGGCTATTCTCCCTGACTTCAGAGTTTTGCATCATAAAAATGCCGATTTTCTGGGAAAACCGCATCAGAGTTTTTTGCAGGAACTCGAAAATCAGGATTTTGATCTTTTACTCGACCTTACTGTGAATGAGCATATACCGCTGTCGTATGTCGGACTTTATGCCAAAGCCGCCTGCAAAGCCGGGGTACGCAAAAACGAACATAATATCTATGATTTTATGATTGAACTGATCCCTCAAACACCAACTGAAGATAAGGAACCAGAAGAGTATAATGCCACTTATGTTTACAATCAGATAATTTTTTACCTGAAAAGTATACAAACAAGAGATTAAAAACGTATTTTTGCAGCAAATTTGTATTTTACTGACCGATGATTAATAATAAACTGACAGGAATGGGTGTAGCGTTGATTACGCCCTTTAAAACGGATGAGTCGATTGATTTTGATGCTTTGGCACGTATAGTGGAGCATCAGATTAAAAACGGTACTGATTATCTGGTGGTTTGTGGTACTACAGCCGAAACTCCCACGCTGACCGAAAAAGAAAAAGATGAAGTCACCCGATTTGTTGTCAATGTAAATGCTGGTCGGTTACCCATTGTACTTGGCGTAGGAGGTAACAATACGAAAGCTATTGTTGAAAAACTTGAAACTTACGATTTTGCAGGTATAGAAGCTATTTTGTCGGTTACGCCTTATTACAATAAACCCTCGCAGGAAGGTCTTTATCAGCATTATGCTGCTATTGCCAAAGCTTCGCCACTACCTGTGGTACTTTACAATGTACCCGGACGAACAGGCGTAAACATGTTGGCCGATACTACTTTGCGACTGGCAAACGAGTTCCCGAATATCTGCGCTGTCAAGGAGGCCTCAGGCAGTTTTTCGCAAATCGACGACATTATCAAAAATAAACCTGCTGATTTTATGGTTATTTCAGGCGACGATGGAATTACTTTTCCGTTGATTACGCTGGGCGCTGTGGGTGTTATTTCGGTGATTGGCAATGCTTTTCCACGCGAATTCAGTCGTATGGTGCGTTTAGCGCTTCAGGGTGATTACGAAAGTGCACGTCAGATTCACCACCGTTTTACCGAACTGATTGAATTGCTCTTTGTGGAAGGAAATCCTGCCGGTGTAAAAAGTATGCTTGCTGTGATGGGTTTTATCGAAAATAAACTTCGCTTACCGCTGGTTCCGAATACAATTAAAACTTACGAGAAAATCCGACTGGTACTCAATCAGCTAAACTGATATTTCGCGGGTTGTTGTAGCGACGATTTTATTTTCTGAATATCTGATCAGATTATTCGAATTTTTAAAATATATAAGTTATGAATGCAACCCGCAAACCATCCGTCAAAAAGATATTGCTGTATCTGCTGCTCGTTGTAGTGGCTGGTGCAGCTGTTTTTTTATTGCTTCCTCAGAATTATTATGTTCACAGGGCTTTGATCTATCAGTTGCCCAAAATTCATCATTATCAGATTTTCGAAAACCGTGAAGTGAAAGCTAACGATCCCAAGCCATGGGAAATGGCTGAAAATGCGCACGAAAATCTGATTGCAGCACAGTATGTCGAAGATTTTGCCCGATACGAATCTGTGGCTTTCCTGGTCATTAAAAACAATCGTATAATTTCGGAACAGTACTGGGACGATTACGGTCCGCAAAGTCTCAGCAACTCATTCTCAATGTCGAAAAGCATTGTGTCGTTGCTGGTGGGTTGTGCTATCAGCGATGGTTTTATAAAAAGTGTGGATCAGCCTGTAAGCGACTTTCTGCCTGCATGGACTTCGTTTGATGGAAAAGTGCTTACCATCAAAGATTTGCTAACGATGAGTGCCGGTGTGAAGTGGGACGAATCGCACAGTTCGCTTTTCTCTAAAACCACCGAAGCCTATTACGGAAAGGATTTGTGGAAACTGACGCAGACCGAAGTTTTGGAAGCTCGTCCGGGCGAACATTTCAATTATCAGAGTGGTGTAACGCAGATTTTGGCCTTCCTGCTTCAGAAAGCGACAGGGAAAAATGTGTCGGAATATGCTTCTGAAAAAATATGGACACCCATCAATGCTGAAGAGGATGCACTATGGTCGCTCGACAAAAAGGATGGTATTGAAAAAGCATATTGCTGTTTCAATACCAATGCCCGCGATTTTGCGCGCCTCGGTCAACTTGTGCTCAACAATGGCAAATGGAATGGTCGGCAGGTGGTAGACTCGGCTTATATCCGCGAAGCTGTGACACCTGCTTCGTGGCTTAAGTTTACACGCAGGTTGAAGCCCGGCGAAACTGTAACTCCCGAACCTGTACCGAATCAGATATATGGTTATCAGTTCTGGATTGTAAATTACAAGGGACTCACCATTCCATATATGCGTGGTATTTTGGGACAATACATTTTTGTGATTCCCGAACTCGATGCGGTGATTGTACGACTTGGCCGCCTTCGCGACAAAGAATATGTGGTGGAACAAAGTTATACCAAAGATATGGAAGTGTGGCTTGATGCCGCACTTGAGATTCTCAACCGAAACTGAGCGCTATCACCTAAAGAATTGCTAAGGAATTTGTCCCAATGTGGATAAATTCCTTTTTTTTGTGGAA
>JAGPIU010000230.1 GCA_018054805.1 Paludibacter sp.
ATCAGTTCAGATATTTCCACCTCCTCGAAAATGGTCACGTGCGCAGCATTCAACTTAGAGTTGATCATGTTTTTTGCAATCACCTTTCTGATTTGTGTCAGCGTTTCGTAGGTCAGATCCTCATTCTCAGATTCAGGAATATTCCTTTTGGTAGCAGGTTGTTTTAATTTTCGGTTGTAGTTTTCGATATCCTCTTTCCGTACACGGCCCGACGGCCCCAGTCCTGTTATTTGATGAATATCTATACCCAACTCGCGGGCAATAGCTCGTGCATGTGGTGTTGCCAGTACTTTTCGGGAGAGTCGGATTTCATCTTTCGACACAGGTAGTATTTCTTCACTTGCAGGCAAAAGAGCATTCGTGTCGGCTAATTCCATAGTGCCCACCACACTTGAGCCCGTCTCATTATCAGCTTCGGAAACGGTTTCAGCGCCTTCTATTTCAATTTCGGCAAGCGGTTTGCCGACATGGATTACATCGTCCACATTACCGAATAGACTGATTATTTTTCCGGTTTTGGGTGAAGGAATATCAGCCACTACTTTGTCGGTTTCCATTTTAACTAATGTGTCGCCTGCATTTATGGTTTGTCCTACTTCAACAAACCATTCAATGATAGTGCCCTCGTCTAATCCTTCGCCAATGTCAGGAAAATTAAATATATATTTCATCTCTTTATAATTGATTTTTTATTTGTCACATGGAACTCCCACAAAAACAGATCTTTGTGCGTCAAAGTTTGTTTGCGTGTTTGCTCCATCTCTTTCTGCTTAAAATCTGACAGTTTTTTCGAGTTCATAAAAAATGCGATCGGGCGATATCATATAAAATGATTCTCCTTTGGCATAAGGTACTATGGTGTCGAAGCCCATTACTCTTTTTGGTGGAGCTTCCAGGTATAAGAAAGCCTCTTCGTTGGCAATGGCTATTAATTCGGAGCCCACACTAAACGATTGAGGTGCTTCGGCTACAATCACAACACGTCCTGTTTTCTGAATGGATTTTGTAATTGTTTCTTTGTCAATTGGATAAATGGTCCTTAAATCTATTAGTTCAACCGAAATACCTGCTTCGGCAGCCATGACCATTGCTTTCTGACATTCGCGTATCATGGCTCCAAAAGCAATCAGCGTCACATCGGTTCCTTCGGTCAGCACTTTGGCTTTTCCTAACGGAATGCTGAATTTTTCTTCGGATACTTCCTGCTTTATGGCTCTGTAAATTCGTTTTGGCTCCATAAAAATAACCGGATCGTCGCTTTCTATGGCTGAGATTAACAGTCCCTTGGCATCGTGAGGTGTGGATGGAATTACTACTTTAATGCCCGGAATATGTCCGTACAGTGCTTCGGGACTTTCGGAATGATGTTCCACAGCATTTATACCTCCACCATAAGGAAACCTGATAACCATAGGCACCTTGAATTTTCCACGCGTACGGTTATTCATGCGCGATACGTTGGAGATAATCTGATTAAAAGCAGGATAGGTAAATCCATCGAACTGAAGTTCCACCACCGGACGTAAACCCGACATGGCCATTCCCAATCCTGTGCCCACAATGGCCGACTCGGCAAGCGGTGAGTCGAAAACCCTGTCGGCTCCGTATTTTTTTTGCAATCCTTCGGTCACTCTGAAAACGCCACCTTCTACACCCACATCTTCGCCATAGGTTACAATGGATTTATCTTCGGCAAGTTTAATATCTAATGCATTGTTTATGGCCTGAACCATGGTCATTATGCTCATTTTCTTTTCTCCTTCCAACTTAAAAATTGTTCGTAATCAGCTTTCTGTTTCTTCAAATCCTCGGGCATGTCCACATACATGTGTTTAAAAACATCGTCGAGTTGATAGGGTTTGAAGTTTTCAGCTTCCATAAATTGTTTGTCCACTTCTGGCTTGTAAGCGGCAATAATTGCATCATCCGATTCCAGTGCAATTCCTTTCTGCTCAATATAGAGTCGTAATCGTTTCAGTGGATCCGTTTTAGCCCATTCCTGTTCTTCTTCTTTTGTTCTGTATTTTGTTGGATCGTCCGAAGTGGTGTGCGCTCCTTTGCGATAAGTATAAGCCTCAATCAACACGGGTCCGTTTCCGGCGCGCGTATATTCCGAAGCCTGTTTGTAGGCTACATACATTGCAAAAAAATCATTTCCGTCCACCTTGATGCCGGGTATACCGAAAGCCAAGGCTTTAGATGCAAGATTTACCGCATTGGTTTGCTTGTGCACCGGAACCGAAATGGCATATTGGTTATTTTGTATTGTAAAAACAACAGGAACTTTCCACACACCGGCAAAATTGAGAGCTTCGTTGAAATCGCCTTCCGAAGTTCCGCCATCGCCGATAAAAGGATATACCACTTCGTCTTTTTGTTGATATTTAATGGAATAGCCAATGCCCGTAGCATATAAAAACTGCGACCCGATGGGTACGCTTATGGGAAGTACGTGGTGGGCTTTGCTGAAATTGCTGCCCTCTTCGTTGCCCATGTAATACAGAAATATTTCTTTCAACGACACGCCTTTTGCCTGCATAACAGCCGCCTCGCGAAAGGCGGGAGCTAACCAGTCGTTCTCGCGAATTATCATTCCCGCTGCAATTTGTATGGCTTCCTGCCCCAAAATGGGCGGATAAGTGTACATGCGTCCCTGTCGCTGATAAGATACAGCCATTTCGTCGGCCACACGTGCTTCGAGCATGGTTTTGTAGGCTTTGACAATT
>JAGPIU010000231.1 GCA_018054805.1 Paludibacter sp.
CTTTTGTGGTGGATAAAAATCCGGACATGAAACAGGTGGTAAATACCAACAAAGCCATTGTATATCTCGAGAAACATGGAAACAAACTACTTATTGTATCGATGATAGACAATTTACTGAAAGGTGCTTCAGGACAGGCAGTTCAGAACATGAACCTAATGTTTGGACTCGATGAAAAAGCCGGACTGAATCTGAAATCCATCGGTTTCTGATACGTTTTATTTGAAGAATGTTGTAAAATCGCTCCGGTGTGTTTTTACAACATTCTTTTTTTATTCACATTATCACAGTCACAACAAATTTGCTGAACAAATTAACCCAACATCTTGTTACACTATCACATAATCAATACATTACACCTTAAAACGCACATCACTCTATGCATATAGACTTCACACTTCCCTTTCAGAATCCCGTTCTTGTATTCTCTATCATACTGTTTATTATACTTTTTGCTCCGATTCTGCTTTCAAGATTGAAGATACCGGCAGTCATTGGTTTGATTGTGGCAGGGATTATTGTAGGGCCAAACGGGTTTAATATTCTGATGCGAAACTCGAGTGTGGAGCTCTTTGGGACAGTGGGCCTGCTCTATATCATGTTTTTGGCCGGGCTCGAAATTGACCTGAACGAATTCAGGAAAAACAAGTACAAAAGTATCACCTTTGGCATTCTCACATTTTCGATTCCCATGCTGATGGGAACAGTGGTATTCTATTATTTTCTGAATTACTCTATCGTCTCTTCGCTACTGATTGCCAGCATGTTTGCATCACACACACTGGTAACTTATCCAATGGTAAGCAAACTTGGAATTTCGAAAAATCCTGCGGTAAATATCACTGTGGGCGGTACAATGATTACCGACACAGCAGCGCTGTTGGTATTAGCAGTGATTGCAGGAAGTGCCACCGGTCAGCTCGACAATGCTTTCTGGATTCGGCTAACAATCTCAGTGCTTGTTTTTGCAGCCATTGTTATATTTCTTTTCCCAATTGTGAGCCGTTGGTTTTTTAAACGCAACAGCGACAGTATTGCTCAGTATATTTTTGTACTTGCGCTCGTCTTCATGTCCTCGTTTCTGGCCATGGTGGCAGGCATCGAAGCCATTATCGGAGCCTTTTTGGCTGGTTTGGCGCTCAACAGACTCATTCCGCGAACCAGTCCGTTGATGAACCGCATTGAATTTGTGGGAAATGCACTTTTTATCCCTTTTTTCCTGATCGGAGTAGGAATGCTTATCGATTACAGAGTACTTTTTGGAAGTTACAATGCATTACTGATTGCACTTATTATGACGATCATAGCAACCGCGGCAAAATACCTCGCAGCTGTTTCCACGCAGAAAATTTTCCGTCTGAGCAACGATCAGGGTTTAATGATTTTCGGACTCAGCAACTCGCAGGCAGCCGCCACACTGGCAGCCGTACTGATTGGTTACAACATTATTTTGGGAGAGACAGCTGACGGAGAAAAAATAAGATTGTTGAGCGAGGATATTCTGAACGGCACAATTATAATGATTCTGGTAACCTGTACCATTGCTTCGTTTGCTACACAAAAAGCAGGAATAGGAATTGCCAAGACTGAACTCAACAACGAAAAAGCCGCACACCAGTCACCTGCTCAAAATACCCTTATCGGGCTTTCGAACGAGGCAACTGTGGAAAGTCTGATTCAAATGGCGGTGACCATGCTGGATAAAAAGAAAAACAACGAACTGTTTGGCCTCAACGTAATTACCAACGAAAAAGAAAGTGCCGAAAAAGTAAATAAAGCTGCAAAACTCAGTGAGCTCGGTCAGAAGTATGCTGCTTCGGTCGACTTTAAAATGCATCCACTGGTGCGCTACGACATGAACATTGTATCGGGGATGAAAAACACCATTAAGGAAAAGGGAATCAAGCACTTTTATATTGGTCTGCACGAAAAAACATCGCTGATCGATCATTTCTTTGGCAACCTTACAAAGGACTTGCTTTCGAAAAACGATTGCACACTTTACATTTATAAATCGAAACATCCACTGAGCACCATTCGCAAATTTGTTCTCATTATTCCGGCCAATGCCGAACTGGAATCAGGTTTTTCGGACTGGTATTCGCGCGCAATGCAGATGGCCCGCAACACAGGAAACTCCTTCGAAGTGTTTGCCACTGGTCAAACCACAAACTATCTGAAAAAGCTAAAAGCTGAAGCAAATGTCAAATTCAATATTTTTGAAAACTTCGACGATTTTCTGGTCATTTCGCGCGAAATAGATGAAGACACAATGCTTATTGTAAATCTCAGTCGCAGAGACGGCGTTTCGTACTCTCCTGCAATGGAAAGAATTCCGGAATACATTCAAAAGTATTTCATTACCAACAGTTTTATGTTGATATATTCGAACAGTGCTTACAGTACGGGCAACGAAAACAATCTGTATCAGGATGCTTCGCTACAGGAAAACATTATAAATCTCAGAGAAAAAGCTGAAACAATATTCCGAAGAAAGGATTAGTATTACTTATCTACTGGAGACGAAACCACACTACAATACTCTAATTATTAGAAGCATAATTAATGTTTGTTTTGTCAATTTTCAGCATTCCGGTCTTGCAGTATCTCCTGAAAGGCCTTATATTTGTTGTTTGAAATCAGTTGTGTTGCGCAAATGCATCATGAAAAAATAATCCCATGAAAAAACTGCACTTTTTTGTAATCATACTTTTAT
>JAGPIU010000232.1 GCA_018054805.1 Paludibacter sp.
CATCGGGACAGTAAGCATTCTTAAAATGTCCGATTTCGCTTTCGTAGTGGTTGCGCATATCCACAACTATGGTGTCGGGCTGATCGATGGCTTCGTGAAATTCGAGTGCAGTGAGATGTTTGCCCACGCGCGATAGGTCGTATGTGCTGTGCTCCAGCCCATCGGCCACAATTTTTGGGCGCACTTTGATGGTAAGTTTGTAAAACGATTTCCCATCATCTTCGATGGCATATTTTATTGGCGTTTGGTTGAGTTGAGGAATGGCGTATAGTTTTGTCAGAAATTCATCCAGATGCTGTTCGGGCACACTCATTTGTGCGTTGATGCCTTCGCGGGCAACGTAAATGCGTCCAAAACAGTTCAGTTCGTCCCAGTTGCGGTAAATATCGTCGCGGAATTGCTGAGGGTTTTCAATTTCGAAGTATTTGTAAAACGATATAGTGCGGCGTTTAAAGGTTTCTTTGTGGAGGTTTTCTTTTAAAATTCTACGATCAATTTTATTTACTAACATAATGATATTCTTTCCGTTGTTTTCTTTATTTGTAACAGTTACAATAAACAATGAAAAATGATTGAATGTTTAAAAAGACTGAAGAAAGATTGTTGTAAAGTTGAATCCGAACAAATTATCTTACTTTTGCATTTTAATGTATTTAAAATACAGCAAAATAAAATTTCATAAATATGAGAAAACTAATTCTATTTACAATTTGTATCCTTATGACAATGACCGATACTGCCGCTCAGGAAAATCTGAGCTATCAGCTTCCGCCCGAGAGCATTCTGAAATTAGCTGATTTTGAACGTGCACCACAGGTGGCCATCGACAGTCGAAGAGAAAACATGCTTTTCAGCTATCGCCCTACCTACAAATCGCTCGACGATCTCAATCTGCAGGAAATCAGTCTGGCTGGCTTGCGTGTGAATCCGGTGACAAACATTAGCTCGTCGATGAGCTATATCAGTAATCTGAAAGTGCGCAAAGTGAGTGGCGATGAGCCTGTTCAGGTAAAAGGTCTGCCTGAAAATCCGCGCATCACTTTTCTGACATGGTCGCCCGACGAATCGAAAGTGGCTTTTACGCACACCACAACCAATGGCGTAGAACTTTGGGTAATGGATTTTGCCACAGCGCAGGCCACAAAACTTACTGATGCGGTGCTGAATGCTAATCTGGGTAACCCTATCAACTGGTTTCGCGATAGTAAATCGTTGTTAGTACGTATGTTGCCGGTAAATCGTACTGAACTCAGCGATCCGAAAAAATCGCTTCCTGCCGGACCCATTATTTCGATAAGTGATGGTTCGAAAGCGCAAAACCGCACTTATCAGGATTTGTTGAAAAATCCAACTGATGAAGCTAATTTCGTAACGCTTACCAATTCAGAACTTTATCGTGTGCAACTCGATGGCAGCAAATCGTTGTTTAAAGCAGCCGATATTTATGCCGGAGAAAATTTTTCACCTGATGGAAATTATCTGCTCGTCACTACCATACGCAAACCATTTTCGTATATTGTGCCTTTAAGCCGTTTCCCACAGTTGAATGTGGTGTACGATTTAAATGGGAATTTGGTAAAAACTGTGAGCGAAGTTCCGCTTACCGAAGTGCTGCCAAAAGGTTTTATGGCTGTGCGTAAAGGAAAACGCGCGCTCAACTGGCGTGCCGATGAACCTGCTACTTTGTTTTATGTGGAGGCGCTCGACGAAGGCGATCCGAAAAAGGAAGTGAAAGAGCGTGATGCGCTTTATCTGTGGAAAGCACCTTTTACCGGAAAAGCTACTTTGCTGGCTAAAACGACGCTGCGATTCTCGAATATGGTTTGGGGAAATGCCACTACAGCTATTCTGCACGAGGAATGGTACGACACACGCATGCTTCGCACATCGCTTATCAATCCTTCGAAAACGGGTGGAGCGCCGAAACTGGTGCACGAACGTAACTTTCAGGACATTTACTCTGATCCGGGAGGCTTCGAAACTTCGAAAAACCAGTACGGAAAATATGTGCTCACCATCGATAAAAACAATCTATTCCTTATTGGCGACGGTCACACTCCGAAAGGTCAATTTCCGTTTATTGATGCGCTCGATTTGAAAACGCTGAAAACAAAACGCCTTTATCAATCGGGCTATACCGACAAAATGGAAGAAATTTTCGATATTACCGATGTAAAACAGGGCGAAGTGCTGGTGCGCATTCAGTCGAAAAACGAATATCCAAATTATTACATTCGCCAGCTGAAAAAACGTATTGCACCTATAAAACTGACTAATTTTCCTAATCCTTTCGAAAGTATCGAAAAGGTTTACAAAGAAGTGATTAAGTATAAACGTGCTGATGGTGTGGAGCTTTCGGGGACTTTGTATTTGCCTGCAGGTTACGACCGCAATGCAAAAACCGAGAAACTGCCTTTGCTAATCTGGGCTTATCCTGCCGAATACAAGGATAAAAACAGCGCAGGACAAAGTTCAGCCAATCCCAATGAGTTTACTTTTCCGTATTATGGCTCGTTTGTGTATTGGGTGACACGTGGTTATGCGGTGCTCGACGATGCTGCTTTCCCCATTGTGGGCGAAGGTGATACCGAACCAAACGACAATTTTGTGGAACAACTAGTGGCCAATGCAAAAGCAGCGATTGATGCAGTAGATGCGCTTGGCTTTATCAACCGGAAGAAAGTGGGAGTGGGTGGACACTCGTATGG
>JAGPIU010000029.1 GCA_018054805.1 Paludibacter sp.
GCAGCCATCACTTTCAATAAATTCACCTGCAATCAATATCTGAAAAGTTTCGGAATAAAAGTTTCAGAATCGGTAGTTTTGCGTGCCGGACAAACAATTGCTTCTGCCGAAATAACAAAACGCATTGGCTATCCTTGTTTTGTAAAACCAAATGTGGGCGGTAGCAGCTTTGGAGTCACAAAAGTAAAAACCGAAAGCGAATTACAACCAGCCATCGAAAAAGCATTTGCCGAAGGTAAGGAAGTAATGATCGAAGCATTTATGCAGGGCACCGAAATTACCTGCGGAATGTATAAAACCAGCGAAAAAACGGTTGTGTTTCCTGTAACCGAAGTTGTTCCCGAAAACGAGTTTTTCGATTTCGACGCCAAATACAAAGGGCAAGTGCAGGAAATTACTCCGGCGCGAATCAGCAACGAACTGACTACCCGCGTGCAGAATCTTACCGCACAAATTTACGACATTCTGAACTGTAAAGGCATTGTGCGTATCGACTATATCATTTCGGAAGGCGATGTAATAAACCTGCTCGAAGTGAACACAACACCCGGAATGACAGCTACAAGCTTTATTCCGCAACAGGTAAAAGCTGCAGGGCTCGACATTAAGGATGTAATGACTGAAATCATTGAAAATGAATTTCAACAAAACCCTAAAAAATAACCACCTCACAATCAGATGAATGAAAACTTTTGAAGAAATTACAGAAATTGTAAGCCGCGAAATAGAAAAACTTAACTGGAACCGTGAGCCACGCGGACTTTACGATCCTATCGCCTATGTTCTTTCATTAGGGGGCAAAAGAATTCGCCCCGCACTTACACTCATGGCCTGCAATCTTTATACTGACGATGTGACAGCCGCAATTTCACCGGCGCTCGGTCTCGAAGTATTTCACAATTTTACATTGCTTCACGACGACATTATGGATAAAGCGCCTATTCGACGTGGAAAACCTACTGTGCATATTAAATGGGACGACAACACAGCCATACTTTCGGGCGATGTAATGCAAATTGCAGCATATCAACTCATAGCCAACAGTCCGGCGACTCATTTAAAAGAGATTCTCGATCTGTTCTCGAAAACAGCAGTGGAAATTTGTGAAGGTCAGCAATACGATGTGGATTTTGAAAACCGCGACAATGTGACAGCTGACGAATATCTTGAAATGATAAGGCTGAAAACTGCTGTTTTGATTGGTTGCGCGCTTAAAACAGGGGCAATAGCAGGAGGAGCGAACAGCAGCGATGCGAATGCCCTTTACGACTTTGGCATCAATATAGGACTTGCGTTTCAACTAAAAGATGACCTGCTCGATGTTTACGGAAATGAGGCAAGCTTTGGAAAAAAAATCGGAGGTGACATTTTATCGAATAAAAAAACCTATCTGCTTATTCATGCATTAAATCTGGCAAAAGGTTCTGTTGCAGAGCAGCTTACTTGCTGGCTCTCAGCAAGGGAGTTTAAATCTGAAGAGAAAATTGCAGCAGTAACAAATATTTACAACAGTTTGGGTGTACAAAAGATATGCGAAGACAAGATGTTGTGTTTTTACGAAAAGGCAATCGCATCGCTCGAAAAAGTAAGTATTGAAGTAAATAAAAAGCATGAATTGAGAAAATTAGCCGAAAAATTAATGTCGCGAAACGATTAATTTTTTTATCTTTGTAGGCAAATAATGATTTTTTCGGCTTTGAATTGATTTTTTAATATTACTAACAATAGCAATATTATTCAATGGCCGAAAATTCCTAACTCTGAATAGTATGCCTTATCGCCGTTTACCAAATACCGATCAGGCCCGTTTAAGGGCTTTGCGTGCTGCTGTGCAGCAAGCAGAAAAACAAAATTTTGCCGATCAGGTAATACTGTTTAAAACCATTCATGAAGCCAAAAGCTACCTGTCGGTTTTTGAGAAACAGCTCAGCCATTACCAACAAACGCTGGACAATCAGGTATCGGCCAACAAACGCTATCAGCAAATTGTACATAACGCACGGCTTTACATTTCGCATTTTATTCAGGTTCTGAATTTAGCAGTTATCAGGGGCGACATAAAAAAAGACCACAAACTATTTTATCAATTAGATCCGAACGTACACACTGTGCCAGATCTTACCACTGAAACAGCATTACTGCATTGGGGTAAATGTATTATCGACGGCGAAAATGAAAGGATGAGAAACGGAGGTTTCCCGATATACAATCCGGCAATTGCAAAGGTACAGGTGCATTACGAAGTATTCAAGGAATATAAATCCACCCAAAAAATTCATCAAACTACCACCACGCGCAGTTGGGAAGAGTTGGTTTCGTTGCGCGAAAAAGGCGATACCATTATTCTGGATATTTGGAATCAGGTAGAAGCGCGATTTAAAGACGAAAGACCTTTTGCGCGCCTTCAGAAATGCAAATCGTACGGCCTGATATATTATTACCGCAAGGGTGAAGCCGAGCTTACCCCTGCGGATGATAAGGAAGATTAATCCGGTGCTTACTCAATACTGAAAGACGGCGTAATGATTTTATCCATTTTAATGTCGAATTGATGAGTTGGCACACTCTCAAGCAGCTGAAAGTCGAAACCCACACCAATTTTTACAATTCTTTTATTGATAAAGAACCTGTCGTAATATCCTTTTCCGCGACCTAAGCGGCTTTTGTTTTTGTCGAATGCAATTCCCGGGGCAATTACCAAATCGATTTGGTTCATATATTCTTTTTGCGAATCGGGCTCCCATATGCCAAAAGTGCTTCTTTTCAAATCTTCTTTTCCCGAAAAAGGCTTAATCAACATATCATCATCCTTCACTACGGGCAGCAAAATTTGTTTTCGCTTACTCCATTTTACAATGAAATTATGAGTGGGCAACTCGTCGGGCATCGACCAGTAAAGTAAAACAGTATGTGCTTCCTCGAACTCGGGCATAAGTTCTATTTTATCAAAAACGCGCTGTGCATCAAGAGACTTATCGGTTTCAGTGACAACTTGTTTTCGTTGACGGATATAATTCCTGATTTTCTCTTTTTCAGAGACTACAGCTGTCTTTTTTTTACTTCCTGTCAGAGAATTGATAGTAGAACTTAATTTATTCATAAGCAAGCATTATTTAGTTTAAAGTTAGAAATTCAACAAACGATTCAGAGAGGAAAGAAATAAAAAACAGCTTACAGCTGCCCGGCTTCGACCAACACAATCACTCTTTCGAGCACCTTGTCGTCTTTCTGTGCATTGTATTCCGACTTCAGACTGGAGCCAAAAACACGCGCAACACCTTGCCAGAAAAATGCGGAAACACTACCCCGGTAATTTTTAATCAAATCGTAGGATGTTCGTTCACATTCTCTGTCGATCAATTTCATCAGTAGGCGTCCCTGATTTATTGTCATTTTTTTTAAATCGGCTTCGTGTTTTTTAAACAAAGCCTTTTCATATTCATTCAGATATTTCTTTCTTTCCTTTTCATTTTTCATATCCACAAGCTTCATATTCACCATGTTCAGCTCCGAAGCAACCATTTTAGCATAAGGAAGTGTTTTCTTTACATCGCGTACAGTGCGCCAAAAGTATTGCTCCTGCCTTTTATTCTTAAAAGTGTTACGCGGGAAAACCCACAAATCGTGCAAAAATGCCATCAAGATTGTATCATTGCCGTTGATTTGCACCATCAAACGGGCTCCGCCATGAGGGACGAATTCGTTCCGGCCATCATTCTGTGCATGAATATTTTCTGTTGATAAAAAGAGCAACAGTGCTACAATTAAGTATAAATTGCGTTTCATCTTCTGACAAAAATAGTAAATTATTTTAAATATAATCGTTCATCTCAAAATACTTTTATAGACAGTAATGAATATTTAGCTACTGCAGCACGCAAATTTAATCTGTTTATGTGCAAGAGATTAGTGCTTTGTAGTAAATAATATAACGGCTTGTAAAAATAAATTCATGTCAAATGCAAAATATGTAAATTTTTATCTATATTTGAACCGTTTTAGCATAAGAAGTTGGGATGCTTCATAAAACTAACTATAAAACCGGCTTATGAAAAAAATCACATTATCCCTCTACATCCTGCTGTTTACATCTATGCAGGCTCAGATATCAAATGTCGTACCAAATTCGCAAAGCACTGCGAATGCAGGTGTATCGGACATGCAACGTTGGTCGGCCTTTGCAAATCCTGCGGCATTAAGCTTGCTTGAAGAGGCTGAAGCAGGCCTTGCCTTCGAAAATCGCTACATGCTCAGCGAACTTTCAACAAAAAGTATCGACTTTGCACTTCCAACAAAGTATTTCAACACCGGAATTTCAGCATCGCATTTCGGATTTGCCACTTATCATGAGTTAATGGTGGGTGTGGGCTTTGCCCGTGATTTTTCGTCACGCTTTTCATTTGGTGTTGAATTCAATTATTTCAGTACATACTTTGCTGAATCGAACCGATATTCCGGTATTTTTTTTCCTCAAATAGGACTTCAGACGCGACTTTCGCCTTCCATACATCTCGGATTCTCAGTATTCAATCCTTTCCAATCGCACATAGTGTATGAACAAAATATAAAACGTTTGCCCTCGATATTTAGTTTGGGCGGCTCATATTTTTTCTCCGATGCGCTTGTAGGCCGCATACAGGTGGACAAGGAAATAAGCAGCAATTACCGGTTTGCAGCCGGGATTGAATACACAATGCTCGAAAGACTGCAGTTTAAAGCAGGGGTGGAGGATGCAGGATTTCTGGTTCCCAGTCTCGGATTTGGAGTTATCACAGGTCGCCTAAGACTCGATCTGAACACCGGCCTACATCCAATACTAGGCCTGGTGAGTTCGGCAGCAGTTCGCTACAGGTTTCATTCACGATAAAAAATATGGTGTATGAGAAAGAGCTTAGTTATTGCAATCGTCATCATGTTTGTCGCGCGGCTTACGGCGCAACAGTCACTCACAGAAACAGACCAACTCATTGCCGATATATTTGAACAATACACAGCCGAGTCGGGCGATGAAATTGACTACGAAACATTTTACAACGAATTGATATCACTCACCGAACAACCTGTAAATCTGAACAAAGCGCAAAGAGAGCAACTGGAGAAACTATTATTTTTGAATGACCTTCAGATTGAGAACATCTTATATCATATTTATAAATTCGGCCCACTGAACACAATTTACGAACTGCAACTGATTGATGGACTTGACATGACAGACATCAGACGTATGCTGCCATTCATAATGCTTGAAACAATGGAAAAGAAACCTGCTGCCATAAATCGCCACGACTTAATAAAATATGGCAAAAACGAAATACTTTTCAGGCTCGACTTCAGCGCTCCCGTAAAAGAAGGTTACCTTGCAGTTTCAGACGAATATCCGGATTCAATTCCCTACGAGGGCCCGGCATTTTACAATTCGTTAAAATACAAATATCATTTTAAAGACCGGGTATATGCAGGCATCACATTTGAAAAAGATGCAGGCGAAGCATTTTTCTCCGGCTCAAACAGCACGTACGATTTTGTTTCAGCACATTTTCAACTCAACAATTCAGGGATTTTCAAAACAATTGTTTTGGGCGATTACAGAGCTTCATTCGGACAGGGATTAGTTTTTGGCAATGCGTTTGGTTCCGGAAAGTCATCGCTGGTTACAAATATAAATACGCGTGGCACCGGGCTGAAGAAATACAGTTCAACCAACGAGTACAGTTTTTTCAGAGGAGGTGGCGCTACCATTAAACTGAAAAACACTGAAATCTCAGCCTTTTTCTCGGGTCGTAAACTCGATGCAGAAGTTTCGGACGGTATAGTTAGCTCAATAACCAAAACAGGAATTCACCGCACCGAAAACGATTTGCTAAAAGAAAGAAAAACAGCACAATCTACTATCGGTTTTAACGCTGAGTATATCCACACTGACTTTCGAACCGGAGTCAGCTTTGCTCACACAAACTTAGAACATTCACTTCAGCCCAACCCCGAGCTATACAATCAGTTCTATTTCAGAGGTAAAACGCAAACAGCCACAAGTATATACTACAGAACGAGGTTCGACAAATTCCACATTAGCGGCGAACTGGCTCTGAATCAGGAAATGGCTCTGGCTACAACACACAATGTATCGTTCATGCCACATTCGCTGGTGAATATGGTTTTACTTTATCGCTACTATTCACCTGCTTACGATACATTTTTCGCATCCTCATTCTCTGAAAACACAAGAGTGAACAACGAAACGGGATATTATACCGGAATTGAAATAAGACCATACCGCAAATGGCGCATTTCTGCTTATGCTGACAGCTACAGATTTCCTTATGCACGCTACAACGTAAGCAGTCCTTCGTGGGGACGCGATTACCTGCTCCAGTTAGATTATCAGCACAACCGATCGTTGAATATGTTTCTGAGGGGAAAGTTTGAGGAAAAACCGCGTGACTATTTAGCCGAAAACACAGCCTCACCCATTTCGTTGCCGCAACAGGACGGCATGATCAGATATCAGCTGAACTTTACAAACGGAAAAATTACAGTGCGCACTATGCTCGAAATGCAATTTTACAAAGGCATTGAAAAAACTTATGGATTTGCAGCACTTCAGGATGTAACTTACGCTTTCGAAAAAATTCCTTTGAAATTTGACTTACGCTATATGATGTTCGATGCGGCAGATTACGAGAATCGTTTTTATACATACGAAAAGGATGTGCTCTATGCATTTTCTATCCCATCGTTTTACGGACAGGGAAGCCGCTTTTATTGCAATATGAGATATGAACTGTCGGACAATTTCTCACTTTGGTTTAAGTTTTCGCAAACCATATATGCCGATGGCAGAGAAACCATTGGCACAGGTTTAGAAATGAGCAAAGGCAACCGACGATCTGATTTCAGGGTAATGCTGAAATGGAATTTCTGACAGGAAATGGTTTAACGCATTCGTTCGAGGCGCGAAGCGTCGAGGCGCAAAAGAATAAACAGCAGAATAGTAAAACCCCAAAGCGACGAACCTCCGTAGCTGAAAAACGGAAGCGGAATACCAATTACAGGCATAATTCCCAGTACCATACCAATATTAATCATAAGGTGAAAGAAGAAAATACTGGTAACACAATATGCATATATGCGGTTAAACGATTCCCGCTGACGCTCAGCAATTCTCAACAAGCGCATTAGAAGCAACCAATAAATAACCAAAACCAGCGTTGAACCCCAGAAGCCATGTTCTTCACCTACAGTACAAAAAATAAAATCGGTGTCCTGCTCCGGCACATATTTGAGTTTTGTTTGCGTTCCATTCAAAAAACCTTTTCCCCAAAAGCCACCTGAGCCGATGGCAATTTTCGATTGATTCACATTGTATCCTGCTCCGGTGGGATCATCTTCCATATTCAGAAGCACTTTAATACGAATTTGCTGATGCGGCTCAAGCACTTTTTCGAAAAGATAATCGGACGAATAGCTGAATACAATGGCTCCGAAACTAATCATGGCAAGCATCCAATACTTCTTATATCTTTTAAACAGTGCAACAAAAGACCAATAAACCGCCGATGCCATCACGGCAAACATTGCTACATAATCAAAATTAATTTTGTACCAGATGTTGATAATTATTGCAATGACCGCAACACTTGCTATTCCACCCAGTAAAATGAAAGCCTCACGACGATGCTTTGAGAAAAAGAATGCATAACCAAGCTGCACCAGAAGAATTAAAGCCGAAGCTACCACAATTCCCAACGAACCCTGTTCAATGCCAATCGGAATAATACTGTATTTAATTACAATCACAAAAAGAAGAATAGCAAAAACACCCAGCAGTAAAATTATGCCATTCATTCCTTCGCGGTAAAGCATAAGTGTAAAAGCCAGAAAAACCAATGCCGAACCGGTTTCTTTTTGTAAAATGATAAGCGCAAACGGCAGCAAAATAAACATTACCAAAGGAACAAGATCCTTCCAGTTCTTTATTCTGTAATTATAAGCACTCATAAAGCGTGACAAAGCCAACGCAGTAGCCATTTTAGCAAGCTCGGCCGGCTGAAAACTTACCGGACCCATCACTAACCACGATCGTGACCCTTTAATGTCGGGCGCCACAAAAATGGTGACTATCAGTAGCAATATTACAGCTGCGTAAATAATGTACGCAAAGAAGTTATACATCTTATAATCCACCAACAACAACATTCCACCAATGCCAAAGGCTGTGAGTATCCACACAAACTGCTTACCCGCACGCTGATCCCAATCGAGAATGCTGGTTTGGTCGAAATCGTAACTTGCACCATAAATGCTTATCCAGCCCATAAAGACCAGAAGCACAAAATAGGCGACAGTTGTCCAGTCGAGTGCATATTTTATACTAACGTTTTTTGACATCACTATTTGTTGTTGACATAATAATATGATCGTACATCTCGGTTCTTGCTACTTTTCCATTGAGATATTGCTCCATCAACAGACTCGAAATAGGAGCAGCCCATGTGGCGCCAAAGCCGGCATTTTCAACCACCACGGCAATTGCAATTTTAGGATTCTCGCGCGGTGCAAAACCCACAAAAAGCGAGTGATCCTTACCGTGATTGTTTTGTACAGTTCCTGTTTTTCCACACATCGACACATCCGGGATTTTCGTTCTCCGTCCGGTACCAAATTCGAACACACGCCACATACCTTCATTCAC
>JAGPIU010000030.1 GCA_018054805.1 Paludibacter sp.
CAAATCATGAGGGACTCGAAGGGGTTTTCAATAAAGCATATCAGTCCGACAACAATATTTCTTCATCTCTTATATATTTCAGAAAAATATTTTTGGAAATAAATCACGAAAAACGAACCGAAAAACATTTGTCGGATGTGAACCGCAACTCTTCGGCCAAACGACTCAATATGTTTCTGCGTTGGATGATACGCCACGATGAAAGCGGCGTTGATTTCGGACTCTGGAAAAACATTCCCACCTCAGCACTTATGCTGCCACTCGATGTACACACAGGCGATGTGGGACGCGCACTGGGGCTGCTCACCCGCACACAAAACGACTGGAAAGCAGTAGAAGAAATCACAGCCGTATTGCGTAACTTCGATCCCGTCGATCCGGTTAAGTACGACTTTGCTTTGTTTGGCATCGGAGCTTTTGGCGAAAAAGACCAGATTTAAAACTCTTCCGGCAGTCTCAAAAAGCAGGTTCTCATCTGACATTTCAGAATTTTAAGAAACGCATGAGTTATGAAGATTCTGTTTAAGGTTTGAAAATTACTTTCAGGAACAGATGTTTTTTTGTACTTTTGCGCGAAAATTCAGAATTTCCCCTAATATTTTTTATCCACTCGCAATGTAACGATCATGATAAAATTCATTCGTATATACCTGTAAAGGCATGAATATTTTTTGTCTGGTGAGTTATATACGCCCTAAAGAAAATAAATATTATCGTATGAATAATATACAAATTAAAGACAAGGAATTTACGTTGTCAATTCCTGAGAGCGACATTCTCGCAGCAGTAAAAAGAGTTGGAGAAGAGATAAACAAAGATATGGTGGGCACTAATCCGCTTTTTATCTGCGTGCTTAACGGCGCCTTTATGTTTGCAGGCGATTTAATGAAAACCATTAATATTCCCTGTGAGATTACTTTTGTAAAATTATCTTCGTACGAGGGGATTTACACCACAGGAGCCGTAAAGGAAATTATTGGCCTGAACGAAAGCGTGGTAGACCGCAACGTAGTGGTTGTGGAAGACATTGTGGATACAGGAATTACAATGGAAAAAATTTTGAGTTCGCTCAAGGCCAAAGGAGCAAAAAGTATTCGTGTGGCCACTTTCCTCCAAAAGCCCGATGCACTGCAACGTGACATTCTGATTGATTATATAGCCATGAAAATCCCCAACGATTTCATTGTGGGTTATGGGCTTGATTACGATGGATTTGGTCGAAATCTGAAAGACATTTATACTGTAGTAGCCGGATAAAGGCACTTTTTTTTCGGTCTGACACTGAACAAGAAACAATATCGTATTATTTTTAAACAGGCAAAACAAGGATGTTAAATATAATTATTTGGGGTGCACCCGGCTGTGGCAAAGGTACACAAAGCGCTTTAATTGTAGAAAAGTTCAAACTGAAGCACCTCTCGACAGGCGATTTATTGCGCAGCGAAATTCAATCGAACAGTGAGCTTGGCAAAGAAGCTGATAGTTACATCTCGAAAGGCAATTTGGTTCCCGACTCAATGATAATCGACATTCTGATAAAAACCATCGATGCCGAAGCCGAAGGAAAAGGCATCATTCTCGACGGATTTCCACGTACAGTGGCACAAGCAGAAGCACTTGAAACAATGCTGGCAGAACGTAATCGCCAGATTGATTTTTTTCTGAATATTGAGGTTGAAAAACGTGAACTGATTGCCCGCCTGCTTAAACGTGGTGAAACATCGGGCCGTAGCGACGACAATCTCGAAACCATTCAAAAACGACTACAGGTTTACGAAGTAAAAACAGCACCTGTAAACGATTTCTATAAACAAACAGGAAAACTCCAACCTATAAACGGCATGGGTACAGTCGAAGAAATTTTCGACCGTGTAAGCGCCGTTCTCGAATCAAAAAAATAACTTCCCGGGTGGCGGGCGAACAATACAACTCAAAAGCCCGTTTAATTAAATAAAAAATATGGCCGGTTCTAACTTTGTAGATTACGTAAAAATTTATTGCCGTTCGGGCAAAGGGGGCGCAGGCTCGATGCACTTTCACCGCGACAACCTTACTGCGAAAGGTGGTCCTGATGGTGGCGATGGTGGCCGTGGCGGTCACATTATTTTGCGTGCCAACAAAAATTTATGGACGCTAATCCACTTGAAATATGCCCGCCATATTTTTGCAGGAGATGGTGGCGATGGAAGTTCAAGCCGTAGTTTCGGAAAGGATGGCCAGGACAAAGTCATTGAAGTTCCTTGTGGAACTGTACTTTACGATGCCGAAACCGGCGAATTCATGGGCGACATTACCGAAGATGGTCAGGAAATGATTCTTGTTCCCGGCGGTCGTGGCGGACAGGGAAACTGGCACTTTCGCACAGCAACCAATCAGACTCCACGCTATGCACAACCAGGCGAACCGCGCATTGAGAGAGCTGTAATTCTTCAACTGAAAGTATTGGCCGACGTTGGCCTGGTAGGTTTTCCGAATGCCGGAAAATCCACCCTGCTATCGGTTGTGTCGGCTGCTAAACCCGAAATCGCCGATTATCCGTTTACCACTTTGGTTCCGAACCTTGGTATTGTAGCTTATCGCGACAACAAATCGTTTGTAATGGCTGACATTCCGGGAATTATCGAGGGAGCCTCGGAGGGTCGCGGACTGGGACTTCGCTTTTTGCGACACATTGAGCGAAACTCCATTTTACTTTTCATGGTGCCTGCCGACAGTGATGATATTGCCCGCGAATACAACATTTTGCTCAACGAGCTAAAACAATATAACCCGCAACTGGTATCGAAACAACGTATTTTGGCCATTACAAAATGTGATATGCTCGACGATGAACTAATCAACGAAATGAGAAAAGAATTACCCGCAGGTATTCAGACCGTATTTATTTCGTCGGTTAGCGGACTTGGTATTTCGGAATTAAAAGATCTTATCTGGACTGAAATAAACAAGGAGTCAAACAAAATTACTGAAATTTCGCATCTACCCATGCAGATCGTCACTCCCGAAGAAGCATTTGAAGATGAAGATGAGGAGTTTGAAGACGAGTTTTACGACGATGAGGATGACGACGACGATATCAGTAAATACAAAGGAATAGGTTGGGACGATTTGTAGACTTATGCTGATTCAGACGCATGCATACACTTACTTTCGACATATTAAATCCATTTAAAGAAATTGCCCATTTTTGCACCACCCGCGAGGGAGGTGTAAGCATGGGTAATTTTTCATCGTTCAATATCAGCCCGTTTTCGGGCGATAGCGCAGAAAACTTCGAACAAAATCTGCATATTCTTTCCCTGCAAACAGAAATCCCGACTGATAGCTTTATTTTTCCATTTCAGACACACGATGACAAAACATTGATTATCGACAGTAAATTTCTGAAATTCAACCGCGAAGAAAAAGCTAATGCTTTGAAAGGAATTGATGCACTTATCACTGCCGAGCCGGATATTTGCATAGGTGTAACAACAGCCGATTGCGTCCCATTGCTTTTGTTTGATTGCAAACAAAAAGTAATTGCTGCTGTACATGCTGGTTGGCGCGGCACCTGTGCACGGCTTATTCAAAAAACACTCAGTGAAATGCAGGAGAACTTTGGCACAAATCCACAGGATGCGTTTGTGCTGATTGGTCCTTCTATCTCTTCTGATGTGTACGAAGTCGGTCGCGAGCTGTTGACGAACTTTGCACAGGCGCACTTTCCTGTAAATGATATTTTTACTGAACGAAATGAAAAACTCTATCTTGATCTATGGGAAGCCAACCGATTTCTGCTTCTGGAAAGCGGAGTCCCCGCTTCGCAAATAGGAATTTCAGGAATTTGCACTTACACAGCTCACGATAAATTCTTTTCGGCACGCCGGCTTGGCATAAAATCGGGAAGAATGTATAGTGGGATCGTTTTGAAGAAGTCCTGAGTTTTGAGTCCTGAGTTTTGAGTTTTGAGTATAAAAATGTTTTACAAGACATACCTGCACGCTTTGAATTAAATAATCCGGATTATGCAAATAATTATTTCCGACGAAATACAAAAAATCTGCCCTTCGCTTACTTTGGGCATTGTACAGGCAAAGGTGACAAACTCCCCTACTCCACAATTTCTTTCTGAAGAAATGACTGCTCTCGAGACTGAATTCCGTCAGCAATACACGCTTGAGGAACTCAACAAGCGTCCCGCTATTTTGGCCACAAGACTGGCTTACAAAGCGCTTGGAAAAGAACCTGGTCGTTACCGTCCTTCGGCCGAAGCGCTGTGCCGACGTATTCTGCGAGAAATCCCGCTTTATCGTGTGGATACTTTAGTGGATATAATTAATATTGTATCAGTAGAAACCGGATTCTCGATAGGAGCATTCGATCTGAACAAAATTGAAGGTGAGAAGCTGATACTTGGAGTTGGTAAAGCCGGAGAAGAGTTTGAGGCCATCGGGCGCGGACAACTGAACATTGAAGGGTTACCTGTATATCGCGATACAGTGGGTGGCATAGGTACACCTACCAGCGACCACGATCGTACAAAAATCACTTCGGATACAAGGCAGTTGTTAGTGATAATCAATGGCTATAACGGAGAAGAAGGATTGCAGCGAGCTATTAACTTATCGGTAGATCTGTTGAAAAAATATGCTGACGCAAAAGAAATACAGAGCATTATTCTTTCAAATCACCAATAATCTTCTCCATTTCCGCATCCAACTCGTGCAACTGTTTCTTACAAAGTTCAATTAGCACAGCCGCGCGCTTCACTTTCTCGGAAATCACATCCATGTTTATCTCCTGATTGTTTTCGAGTGTTGCCAGAATCTGTTCAAGCTCCGCAACGGCTTCTGTATATGTTGTTTTTTGTTTACTCACCTTTGTATATTTACAATTTTATAATCCGCCACGGCGGACATATTTTACAATTTACCACTTGTTAGTATCGACTCATGAAACTTGAAACATGGAACACGAAACGCGAAACACAAAACTCACTCATCTGAGAAATGCACCAACACATGACGGTACGAATTGAAAATCTTTGATTTAGACACATACCCCACATAACGTTTCTGATTATCAACCACAGGCAGATTCCATGCTCCGCTATCCTCGAAGATCGTCATCACCTTCTCCATAGGGAGATTTTCGTTAATCGTGGCCGGAGGCGAAATCATAAGTTGTTTCGCTGTAAAACGCGTGTAAAGTTCGGGTCGGAACATAATATTACGAACCTCATCGAGCAGAACCACCCCCATCAGCACATCAGTCTCCGGATGCACCACAGGGAAGATATTTCGTTTAGAATGTGAGATTACTTTTACAATCTCACCAAGATTCATATCGGGCGAAAGTACAGCCAAATCAGTTTCAATCACATTTTCCATTTTCAGCAGCGTAAGTACCGCTTTGTCCTTATGGTGTGTAAGCAGTTCGCCCTTTTGAGCCAAACGCATGGCATACAAACTGTGAGGTTCGAAAAGGATAATGGTAAGATACGACACCACCGACACAATCATCAGCGTCATAAACAAATTATATCCACCCGTAAGTTCTGCAATCAGAAAAATCCCTGTCAGTGGCGCATGCATAACCCCCGACATAAGACCTGACATACCTGCCAGTGCAAAATTTTCTTCGGGTAAGTGAATACCAAAAATGCTGAATACTGAAGCAAAAACAAAACCCACCAAACTACCTATAAACAGCGAAGGAGCAAAAATACCTCCCACACCACCACCTGACGTGGTTGCAGCAGAAGCAAAAATTTTAAAAAGGACAATCAAAACCAAATAAACCACGAGTACCCAGGGACTATCGCCCAGATTTTGAAAGAAACTCCGATCGAGAACCGAAGATGAATGTCCGTTCAGCAGATTTTCAATAGTATCGTAACCCTCGCCATAAAGCGGAGGAAAAATAAAAATCAGCAAACTAAGAATAGCACCACCAATGGCAAATTTTGTATATGGATTTTTATATTTCCGGAAAAACTTCTCGATGCTGTTCATTCCACGGGTAAAGTACAGCGATGTGAGTCCGCACACAATACCAAGCAAAATCAGATACGGAATACGTTCCACTGCAAAGGGCTCATAAGTACTGAACTGGAACATAAACGAACTTCCGGAAAGAATATACGAAACCGAAGTGGCTGTAACAGAAGAAATCAGCAGAGGCACAATAGAAGTAAGCGTCATATCGAGCATCAACACCTCAAGTGTAAACACCAGTCCGGCTATGGGCGCTTTAAATATACCACCAACGGCGCCTGCCGCTCCGCAACCTACCAACAACATCAGCGTTTTTTGGTCGAGTTTAAAAAATTTGCCAAGATTCGAACCAATAGCCGAACCTGTCAGCACAATTGGCGCTTCAGCTCCAACCGACCCACCAAAACCAATTGTCACCGAGCTACCTACCAGCGAAGTCCACACATTGTGCAGTTTCAAAATACTTTTTCGCTGCGAAATAGCGTATAAAATACGCGTCACCCCATGACTTATATCGTCCTTTACTATTTTGCGCACAAACAGCGAGGTCAGAAAAATACCTACCACCGGAAATACAAGATACCAGTAATTCACAGTATCGCGACTAAAACTTTCGACCAGAAAGTGCTGTATAAAATGTATGGTGGATTTTAATAAATATGCAGCAAAGGCCGCAAAAATGCCAACCACGAGGCTCAGCATCAAAATAAAGTGCCGTGGCTTTATGTGCATATCGCGCCAGGCAAGCATTTTATCGTACCAAACTTTGTTGTTATTCATGAGGAGATTACTTTTCATCTGTTTACAAAGATATATAAATTAATCATTCGAAAAAAACCGGAAAAGCCCAACAACTATCTGCAAGACTTTATATCAGTAAGGAATAGCTCTCAACGGCAATCAGGTGCCATTTTCCAATCAATTCGGACACACTTGCAATGTACACTTTTACGCAGAATAAAATCTACTTTTTCATACGTCAATTAATATCTCGAATTGTGTCAATTATTACACAAGCGCCAAAACTGTAACATCTAATTTTGTAATTGCAGAAAACACATAAAAAATTGGAATAAATTTCATTTGCAAAGAAGTGTTTTCGCTGCACAATTAAGAACATAAATAAAAATTATACCTGCAAATTTATGACTGCAATTTCAAAAATCAAAGTAGCGCTTATCGCATGTATAGCGTGTACTGTGAGCATGGTTCAGGCAACCGGATATAAAACAATCACCAACAAAGAGATCAAAGACTTCTACAAAGATCTGCCTTTCGAAATGCCGGTACTTAAAGCACCAAAATTCAAAAAACACAGTGTAAACATTGTCGATTTTGGCGCTGTGGGTGATGGGATCACACTCAACACCGAAGCTTTCGACAAAGCTATAAAAGCAGTAGCAGCCAAAGGTGGCGGCACAGTAGTGATTCCCGAAGGCATTTGGCTTACAGGTCCCATTACTTTGGTGAGTAATATTAATTTATATACCGAAAAAAACTCGCTCGTACTTTTCTCGCCCGACTTTGACTTATATCCCATAGTCGATGCCATTTTCGAAGGATTGAACACCAAACGCTGTCAATCGCCACTTACAGCTAAAAATGCTGAAAACATAGCCATTACAGGATATGGTATTTTCGATGGATCCGGCGATGCATGGCGTCCGGTAAAAAAAGACAAACTCACCGACCGCCAGTTCAAAAGCCTGGTAAAAAGCGGAGGTGTACTCAGCGCCGATGGAAAAACATGGTTTCCGAGTGAAGCGTCGCGTCGTGCACAAGCCATGTGTGTCGATCAGAATGTACCTGTAGGACCACAAACCGATGCCGAATGGGAAGAAATCAGAGATTTTCTGCGTCCTGTAATGCTGAACTTTGTGAATTGTAAGAATATTTTATTCGATGGTGTAACATTTCAGAATTCACCTGCATGGAATCTTCACCCGCTGATGTCAGAGAACATCATCATGAACCGCGTCACTGTGCGTAATCCATGGTACTCACAAAACGGCGACGGCATCGATCTCGAATCATGTAAAAATACGCTGATTGTAAACAGCAGTTTCGATGTAGGCGACGATGCCATTTGTATGAAATCGGGTAAAAACGAAGACGGACGCGCACGAAACATCCCCACCGAGAATGTCATTGTGGACAATTGCGTGGTATATCATGGTCATGGAGGATTTGTGGTAGGCAGCGAAATGTCGGGCGATGTACGTAATATTAAAGTTTCGAACTGTAGCTTTCTGGGCACCGACGTAGGCCTTCGTTTCAAAAGCACCCGCGGACGCGGTGGTGTGGTTGAGAATATTTATATCGAAAATATAAACATGACCGACATTCCGACCGATCCGCTTTTATTCGACTTGTTTTACGGTGGAAAAGGTCCTGCCGAAGAAGATGAATCCGAACAAACTGAAGTAAGCAAAGTAATACCACCTGTTACTGTTGAAACTCCGGCATTTAAAAATATCTTTATAAAGAACATACATTCGAACGGCTCAAACAGAGCCATGCTATTCAACGGACTTCCTGAAATGAAAGTGCAAAATGTGCATGTAGAAAATTCGGTATTCAAATCGAAACAGGGTGCAGTGATCAATCGCACCAATGGCTTGATTATGAAAAACATAAAAATTGAAAGCGA
>JAGPIU010000233.1 GCA_018054805.1 Paludibacter sp.
CGGAAATTGTGATTCCGGTAATCGATAAAAACGGAAAAGTACTGGCTGTACTCGATGTGGACAGCGAGCGCTACGATGTGCTCGACGAAACGGATGTGCATTATCTTGAAAAACTTGTTGCAATGGTTGCTGAAAAATTCTGATAATTTTAAAAAAGATGAATTATAATCAAACCGGAGTTCGTCGTCAGGATCGTCTGTTGTCCGAATCGGATGCAGTTTCGTTGTTGCGTGAAGGTGAATATGGCTGTCTCTCGCTTGTGGACGAAGCAGGAAATCCTTACGGAATTCCCATAAGTTATGTGTGGGATGGAAATGAAAGTATTTATTTGCATTGTGCTCCCGAGGGAAAAAAACTGAAGTGCATTGCAAAACAACCGAATGTGTCGTTTTCGGTTGTGGGGCGCACAAATGTTATTCCTGATAAATTTACAACCGTCTACAGTAGCATTGTCATCGAGGCCGAAGCCATGCTTGTGGCTGAAGATGAAGAAAGAATGTATGCTCTGAAACTTCTTGTTTCAAAATATTCACCCGGCCTCGAAGAAACAGGACTGAAATATGCCAAAGGTTCGTTTCAGCGAACAGCTGTTGTAAAACTGAAGATACTTAACTGGTCGGGTAAAGCCAAGGTGATGTAGTTTACATTGGTATTTACATAAATCACATTTTGAACGGGTAATTGCTGAAATTATCCGTTTATTTTTTTGTAAAAAAACGAAGCACTATATTTGCATCAGAAATCATTAAAACAGATGATTTTGAATTATTTCTGCTAAACAGAATCAATGCTTTGCAACGTTTCGAAACAAACTTTCATCAACAAAGAGAATGGGCGACAAAAGGATTACTGACGAACAAGAACTGATTGCCGGATGCATCGAAGGAAAGTCGTGGGCGCAACGCGCCATTTACGACCGCTTTGCGCCTGCCATGATGTCGGTATGTGTTCGTTACGTCGCCGATCGCGAAACCGCCCGTGACCTGCTTCAGGAAGGATTTATTAAGTTGTTTACAAAAATCGAAAGTTATTCGGGCACAGGTGCTTTCGGAGGTTGGGTGCGCAGGATTTTTGTGACTACCGCCCTCGAATATCTCCGTCAAAACGATGCGTTGAAGCAAAGCACCGATATCGACGAGGTGGGCTATCATATTGAAAATGACGAGATTTCGGTGCTCGAAAAAATCTCAGCCGACGATTTGATGGCTTGTGTTGCCCAACTTTCAGACGGTTATCGTACCGTTTTTAACCTCTATGCTATCGAAGGTTATTCGCATGCCGAAATTGCCGACATGCTCGGCATCAGCGAAGGAACCTCGCGTTCGCAATTTATGCGCGCCCGAAAAATTCTTCAGAAATCAGTTTTATCGCTACACGGAAATGAATATGCAAAAGAATACAGATAATAATACACACGATGCTTTCAGCGAATTGTTCAGGCAGAAGCTCGAAAACCACACTTTGCCTGTGGACGATGGCGCGTGGGATGCCATTCAAAAAGCGGTGGCTACGCGCAAACGCAAGCGGCTGATACCGCTCTGGTGGTTGTCGGCTGCGGCTGTGCTTGCATTTTCATTCCTGATTTTCAACCTTTCCGATAATGAGCTTTCGAAACAAATGGCCGAGAATAAAACCATTGAAAAAACAGTTGAAAAAGTAGTGTCGGAAAAGCAGAAAACTGAAATTGCTCCTGAAAATGCAATCCAAAATAAGGTTGCGGAAAAGCAAACGACACAAAAGGAGATACAAAATTCAGTTCGTTCAAATCAATCAGAAAGAAATGCTAAAAGCATACATCAGCATACTGATGATGTTCATGTAAATACAAAAGATGAATTGGCAGAGAAATTAAAAATTTCTGATAAAGAGATAAATATTGCTGATGATATTCAGCAAAAGAATATTGAGGAGGATGCGCCGAAAACGCTTTTGGCTGATAATGATGAAGAAAAAAAGGATACAAATAAAGAAGAAAATATAAATGCTTTTGAAACCTTTCAGAACGAACCCGGCTGGGAAGATCCTCTGAAAACAGAGAATACTAACGAATGGGTGGTGCTTGCTTCACTGGGTTCGGGACGAAGTTCGTCGGGCAGTCCGCAGTTTCTGAATGCTTCGAACTCCGATCTTTATACTGGTTTGCTTCGTGCGCCCGGTGTTAAATCTGCAGCGACCATTCTGGCACCTGCCGATTTTTCGTCGCGAAAATTTCATGCACCGCTCAGTTTTGGTTTGCGTGCTGGTAAGCAGCTTAGCGAAAAGGTTTCGATTGAAAGTGGATTGGTTTACACATATTTACTGACCGATCTCGAATCGCCGAATTATACAGCAAGGCTTAATTTGCATTATCTGGGCATTCCACTTAACACCAAATTAAATGTATGGACCAATCGTCAGTGGTCGGTATATGCTTCGGGAGGTGCAATGCTTGAAAAAGGTTTGCAGTCAGTTTATGTGCAAACACAAAAAAATGGAAATCAGACAATTATAACCAGTGCATCCACCGATATTGATGGGTTTCAATGGTCGGTAAATGCTGCTGTTGGTGTCGCTTATAATTTTGCCGGCGCATTCGATTTTTATTTTGAACCGGGATTTGCTTATTTCTTCGACAACGATCAACCGCTCAGCATTCGCTCCGACCGACAGTTTGCGCCCGGTGTAGAGGCCG
>JAGPIU010000031.1 GCA_018054805.1 Paludibacter sp.
CCTCCAGCTCCACAAAAAAAGTTCCGTATTGTTGGAACAGAATTTTTATTTTTGGTGATGGTATTCACCCTGAACCGCCTTCAAAGGCTGATAATACCTGTGTTTTAGTACAATACTTGCCCTGTGGTTAAAGAATTGTGCTAAAATGCAGGTATTCTTGTAAATATATGTCTGTTATCAGGTGTTAAACATTAGTTTTAGGTACTGTTGAATATATGGTTGTCCTGACTTTTTTGTAATGTCACTCCTACGAAACTATTTTTGTACAAAGAACTAATAATAACGTGAGTTCGATGTAAGAATGTATTACGACTATTTAGAGTATAATATGGAAGAAAAGCAAATTACACTGAGAAAAAATGAGTAAAGTTTTGATTTACAATGATTTTTCTTTTATTCTCAGTGTGTCTCAGAAATTTCTCCTAATGACATCAGTGTAAATTTTAATTACCAAAAATCATAACTTATTTCGAACTCACGTTAATAATTACTACCATAGTTATACTCCTAACGGAGCAATTCCTTAGCTTCAGAGAAGCGTTATTATGATAGAATAATGATTGTTATGTGTTTTCAGAGCTCCGTTGGGAGCAAAATTATATTATTTTTGAAAAGTCATGACACTATTTTATAATGCTGAATTAGTATGGATAAAAACAGTTTTCGTATTTTTAATCAGTTTCGTGTTCTGAGATATATTATCAGATGGTTTCTTTATGTGCTGCCTGTTTCAATAGTGGTCGGTTCGCTTATTGCTTTGTTTTTGTGGTTGCTCGAAAAGGCTACCGAATTGCGTTTTGCCAACGAATGGTTGCTGTATCTGCTTCCGGTGATTGGGGTGGTTATTGTGGCTGCGTATAAATTTAAAGGCAAAAATTCGGAAGCGGGCAATAATCTGGTGATGGATGAAATTCATAAGCCCGGGGGCGGTGTGCCGTTTCGAATGACGCCATTTGTGCTTATTTCCACAGTGTTGACACATTTGTTTGGTGGCTCGGCCGGTCGCGAAGGTACGGCGGTTCAAATCGGAGGCAGCATTTCGAATTATATTGGAAAATTACTGAAACTGAAGCCCGAAGATATGCGTATTTTGCTGATGACGGGTGTGGCAGCAGGTTTTGGAGCGGTGTTTGGAACTCCTGTGGCCGGTGCAATATTTGCGCTCGAAGTGTTGGCCATTGGCAGGATAAAATACGATGCCTTACTACCCGCATTGATGGCTGCTGTGATGGCCGACATGGTTTGTTCTGCTTATGGAATTACGCATACGCATTATCATATTTCTTCTCAACTACAGGCATCTGCAGGTTTTCTGAATTTCCACGTCGATTATAAAATTCTGATTTTTGGCGTTTTGGCAGGTATGCTTTTCGGACTTACAAGTCATTTGTTTGCATTTTCAATAAAGAGTCTGAAGCAGGTTTTTCATAAATATATTAAATGGAAACTTTTAATTCCTGTTTTGGGTGGATTATCGATTATTGCACTGACTTTTATTCTTGGCACAAACGACTATCTTGGTCTTGGAGTGGAAACAGCTTCGGGTGAGGGAAATTCCATTGTGAATGCATTCAGAGCAGGGGAAGTGGACAATTTCAGCTGGCTTTGGAAACTGATTTTTACAGTTATTACTCTGAGTACAGGCTTTAAAGGGGGTGAGGTAACGCCTTTGTTCTTTATTGGTGCTACGCTGGGTAGTGTCTTTGCTTTTCATACAGGAATGCCGGTAGATTTATTCGCCGGAATGGGTTTTATTGCAGTTTTTGCCGGAGCTACAAATACGCCGCTTGCCTGCACCATTATGGGTGTGGAGCTTTTTGGAGGCGAATATATGTTGTATTTTGCAGTGGCGTGCTTTGTGGCATATTATTTCAGCGGGCATTCGGGTATTTACAGTTCGCAAAAGCTGAGTGTGCCTAAGGGCGATGTTCAGAAGTTTTGATCGTGGTTCATATGGTCTGAGCGCTGGATTGTGTTTAATGTTAACGATTGCTATTGCGCTCGAACTCAAATTATAAAGTTTGTGAATTATCCTTTGTTTTGCAATTTTTGAGCAAAAAGACAGTTTTAATAAATGAGGATTGTATTAAAAAAGGCTATCTTTGCAGCTCATATTTTACGAAAAAAACTTTTTCCGAATGAATATTAAAATGAAATGCGGCGTTACATTGCTGCTCCTTGTTTTTGCGGTTTCAACCCTCGTAGCACAAACTTATCGTGTCGAAATTGGTAATGTGCAGGCTCGTCAGTCGGGCAAAAATTCGAGTACAAACATTTTCAATGGTGTTCGATTAGGTGCCACAGCCGAGTTCGATCTGAAATATAACTTCAGTTTCCTTACCGGAGCTCTTTATTCGGCGGTATACGACAGCAAAGTACAGCGTTTCGGCGTTACTTCCGATTCGGTGACATACAAAACCTGGGGACATTATGTGGATGTGCCTTTGCGTATTCAATATAATCTGAAGATCAAAAAAGACTTCAAACTTTTTGCTTTTGCCGGGCCCAATATCAATTTTGGTCTTGCACAACCTCAGAAAATTATTTCGGCCCTTTCGAAGGATATGGAGGATTTTACAGGTATCGAAAAAAAAGAATATTATGAAAACGATCTTTACAAAATGGCCAAAATCAGCCGACTTAATTTTCAACTTGGAGCCGGAGCCGGTATTCAGTGGAAAAATTATCAGCTAAAGGGTGGATACGATTTCGGAATCAACAGTATCAATAAAGTAGATTCGAATCGTATATTGCGCCACAGCGGTTGGTATGTGTCGTTGGTGTACGAATTTTGATAGTTCGTATTTTGGTTTTGGCCTTTTGATTGTCGGAGACAAAACAAACAAATGTTTACTTTTTAAAAATTACACGATTATGAAACTTAATTTAAAAAAAATGGCATTGGCTGTAATGTTGTTTGCCAGTGCAGGTGTTATGGCGCAGACTTTCGGAGTGCGTGCGGGTTATGTAAATTCAAAAGAAACCGGAGCTGATGATGTAAGTGGTATTCAGATTGGTCCGGTGGGCGAAATGGGTCTTTCGAATAAAATGCTCGGAATTCAATACGGAGTGCTTTATACTTATCTGGGAAGTACTTATCCCGGAGTTGTTGGCACCAACCATTACACAGGGCATTATGTGGATGTGCCTGTTCATTTAAAAATAGGTTTTCCCGTACAGCCCGATATTACTTTATTTGCATTTGCCGGACCGCAATTGAATTTTGGTTTAGCGCAGAATGTTGAAAACCGCACTGTGGTTTTCGGATCCGAGGTAATTACAAATGTCGATCGCTACAAGGCCGATGTGGATGACGATGGAGTGTATGATTTGAATCGTTTCGATCTGCAACTCGGATTGGGTGCCGGATTACAGTTTAAAAATATCCAGCTTCAGGTAGGTTACGATTGGGGTATGTTCGATTTGAATAAACGTGAAAATACTATGTGGAAACGTAATCAACTTACAGCTTCGGTGATTTACGGTTTCTGATAAATCCCATAAAACAAAGTAAAAGCTATTCACGAAATCTTTGTGTTTAGCTTTTTTTTTTGATTATTATAAGTCATATACCCTAAGGTCGTGATTTTATGCTTATTTTTGCATTTGATTCCCAAAATAAATTTTTGAAACAAGCATGAATTTGTATTCTGTTTTTCAGCAACACCCTGTGGTTTGCACCGATAGCCGCAATTGTCCCGAAGGTTCAGTTTTTTTTGCGCTGCGTGGCGATAATTTCGATGCCAATTTGTTTGCAGCCAAAGCTTTACAGAGTGGTTGCGCTTTTGCTGTGGTGGACAACCCCGAAGTTGTGACCAACGAACGCTATATTCTGGTTGAAAATGTGCTCGAAGCATTGCAGCAACTTGCGCGCGAACACCGACAGGCATTGGGGACAAAAATCGTGGGAATCACTGGTACCAATGGCAAAACAACCACCAAAGAGCTGATTGCTTCGGTGTTGAAACAAAAGTATAATGTGCATTTCACACAAGGAAATTTCAACAATCATATTGGTGTGCCGCTCACTTTGCTACAGCTTACAGCTGCCCACGAAATGGCAGTTATTGAAATGGGTGCCAATCATCCCGGCGAAATAAAAATATTGTCGGAAATTGCATGTCCCGATTTTGGTATAATCACCAACGTGGGAAAAGCACATCTTGAGGGTTTCGGTTCGTTCGAAGGAGTGAAGAAAACAAAAGGTGAATTGTACGATTACGCGCGCACCCACGGAGCCGGATTGTTTATCAACAGCGGCAATCATTTTTTAATGGAAATGGTTCAAAAGGCCGGTTTCGAAGCAGATGATAAGCACCTGATAAAATATAATCTGAATGGTTCCGCTGCCAATGTGAATGGAAAAGTAACTGCAAGCGCTCCTTTTGTATCGTTGAATTGTGTAACAAATCAGGGCGAATTTAATGCTGATACAAGATTGATAGGCGATTACAATGCTGAAAATATTCTTGCAGCTGCTACTATTGGCAACTATTTCGGACTGAGCAACGATGAAATTAAATGCGGACTTGAAACTTACGAGCCCAAAAACAATCGTTCGCAGTTGATGGTAACCGACAAAAACAAGCTGATTGTGGATGCTTATAATGCCAATCCTACAAGCATGAAGGCTGCCATTGGCAATTTTGCAACTATGCAGGTAAGTCCTAAAGCCGCTATTTTGGGCGATATGCTTGAGTTGGGCGAATATTCGGCTGACGAACATCAGGCAATTGTAAGTGAACTGGAAAAAGCCGGTTTCGAACAGGTAGTGCTTGTTGGCCCGGAATTTGTGGCTTGTAAGAGCGGTTTTCATACTTTTGAGAAAGTTGAAGAGGCACGTGTGTTTTTGGAAAACAATCCCATTGAAGCATATTATGTGCTTATAAAAGGTTCGAGAGGTATTAAGCTCGAAAAAGTGATAGAATTATTATAGTTAAATATATTATTTTTAGGAATGAAAAAACAAAATGTGACTATTCTGGTGGCTTTATCTGTTGTAATATTGGCACTTATCGGAGCTGTGCTGTTTTACATGAACAAAGCCAAACAGAAAGAAGCGGAGATTGCCGAAGTGGTGGAAATGATGACTTTCGAAAAGGAACAGGTGGAACAGGAATTTCAGGATCTTAATTACGAACTTTCGGGTTACACTGTCAATATAAAAAACGATTCACTCTTTAAACTGCTCGAAACCGAAAAGGTAAAAGTGCAGCAACTGCTCGAAGAGCTGAGAGTGACTAAAGCTACCAATGCCCGTAGAATTACTGAACTTAAAAAGGAACTTGCTACTGTTCGTTCGGTCATGATTCATTATGTGAACCAGATTGACTCGCTGAATGCTGAAAACAAGGTGCTTAAGACCGAAAATGTGGAAGTGAAACGTCGCTATAACGAGGTAACTCAGGTGGCCGAAAAGCTTACAAAGGAAAAGGAAACGCTTAATGAAGTGGTAACGCGTGCTTCGAAACTGGATGTGGTGAACTTCGGTGTGGTAACACTGAATAGCAAGGGACGTAAAACTTCGTGGTTTTCGCAGATTGCAAACCTTCAGTTTAATTATACAGTGGCTAAGAACATTACAGCAGAGTCGGGTCATAAAACCATGTATCTGCGTATTACAAAACCAAACGGCGATGTGCTGACCAAAAGCTCTTCGAATGTTTTTCCATTCGAAAACAAAAATATTGCTTATTCGGCCAAAAAAACTTACGAATACGAAGGCGAAGCGCTTGCTGACGTAATTTACTGGAAAGTGGAGGAAGTGCTCGAAAAGGGAACTTACAGGGCTGATTTTTTTACCGATGGCAATCTTGTGGGAAGTTTTGATTTCCCTATAAAATAAAAATTCTGATCAGCAGTATAAATGTCGCAAAGTTCAAAGTTTACGCAGGCAGCCGAAGCCATTGCTTTCGACGAAAAGCACCGGAATACCATTCGGTTCAATATTTCGCGTTACGATACGGCCGTTGCCAAAGGTATGGCACGCTATCGCGATGTGGAGAAAGCGAAGGAAATGGCTGCGCAAATCAAGCGTGACGTGTTGGCGAAATGGGACACTTATCTGCTCGAATTCGAGAAAAATATTACTGCTAATGGAGCTGAAGTGCTCTGGGCTGCAGATACCAATGAGGCTACTGATTATTTGCGAAAAATTCTTACTGATAATAAGGCGCGACTGTTGGTGAAAAGCAAATCGATGACCACTGAGGAAATTGAGTTGAATCATGTGGCCGAAAGTATGGGTTGTGAATCGGTGGAGACTGATTTAGGCGAATTTATTGTACAGGTGGCCGGTGAGCGTCCTTATCATATTGTGACGCCCGCTATGCACAAGTCCAAAGGTGATATTGCAAAACTTTTTAACGAAAAATTCAATACGCCCATCGACAGTACACCAGAGGAAATGACCGAATATGTGCGTCAGGTGTTACGTAAAAAATATACTTCTGCCGAAGTAGGAGTGACGGGTGCAAATTTTCTGATTGCCGATATCGGAGGAATTTCTGTAACGGAAAATGAAGGAAATGGTTTAATGACCACCGCCTTCCCCAAAGTGCATATTGTAATTGCCGGTATCGAAAAGTTGATACCGCGTATGAGTCAGCTGGGACTTTTTTATCCTTTGCTGGCAGCGCACGGAACCGGTCAGCAAATGACGGCATACAATACCATTTTTACAGGTCCGCGCAAAGCTAACGAAGTGGATGGCCCTGAGAAAATGTATGTGATTTTGCTTGATAATGGTCGTACTGATGTGTTTGCCGATGCCGAAGGTTACGAGTCGCTGGCCTGTATCCGTTGTGGTGCTTGTCTGAATGCCTGTCCTGTGTACAAAACCATTGGTGGTTACACTTACGACACGACTTACAGCGGTCCGATAGGTTCGGTACTGACGCCGTTTCTGCGTGGGTTTAAGGATTTCTCGCATTTGAGTTTTGCTTCCACGCTTTGCGGAAAATGTGTCGAAGTTTGTCCGGTGCGCATTCCGCTGACTGATATTCTGTTGGCCAATCGCCGGAAAACAGTGGAGAAAGGTTTGCGCCCAACGGCTGAAAAACTGATCATGAAAGGTTTCGAATATGTGACTTCGGATCGTAAAAAAATGGATTTTGTACCGGGAATTTTCAAAACTGCGGCTACCCGTCCGTTTAATTTTATGGCCTGGGGACCCAAACGCGAAATGCCTGAGTTTGCTAAAAAATCGTTTTCACAACAATATAAAGATAAAAACAAGACTAAATAAATAATTTACAATGAAAAGATTGATATACAGCGCTTTTGTTTTGCTTACATTGACTTTTGTTCTGTCGTCGTGCGATGAGGATAAGTATCTTGAATGGAAATATCTGAATGAAACATGGCTCGAACAATATAAGGAACAACATAAAAATGATCCTGATTTTTTTCAAACCGAAAGCGGATTGTGTTACAAAGTGATTCATCAGGGCTATTTACGTCGTCCAAATGCAAGTAGTATCATTTATGTAAAATATAAAGGTAAGTTAATTACCGGACAGGAATTTGAAAATACCGGAGATGAAGTTGTACAGTTTCGTTTGTCGAGCTTAATGACTGGTTGGATCGAAGGTGTTACTAAAATGAATGTCGGAGGCAGATATATATTTTATATTCCTTACGAACTGGCTTACGGTGAGGATGGATCAGGTTCTATTCCTCCTTATTCAACCCTGATTTTCGATATCACGCTTGACGGTTCCGACGATCAGTTACCTAATGATTAAATAATATGAACATATTCAGGCAAATAGCTTTTCTGAGTTTATTTTTATATGCTGCAATGGTTTCGGGTGCGGCATATACGGTTGAAACTGTGCCTAATCCGAAAACGCTCAACAATTCGTATGTGAGCAACCCCGATGGTATTCTTTCCGAGTCCACAGTTTACAACATAAATGTGATGCTCGACTCGCTCGAAGCAAAAAACGGTGTACAGGCAGCTGTGGTAGTTTTGCAATCTATCGGACAGAACGATATCAATACTTTTTCGTACGACCTGGCCACAAAATGGGGCATTGGCGGTAAAAAAAGCGACAACGGACTGCTGATACTTTTTGTGGGCGACCAGAAAAAAATACGTTTCGAAGTGGGTTACGGGCTCGAAGGTGTATTGCCTGATGCCATTACCAAGCGTATATCTACCGAAATCATGATTCCGGAATTCAAAAAAGGTGATTTCGATGCAGGTTTTATCAAAGGTGTTGAGAAAGTAAAATCGCTTTCGCAAAACGAACCTTTCGACGAAAAAGTGGAGATTCACTGGAACGAGATTATTCCCGTTGCGCTGGGTGTTTATCTGTTTCTGATGATTATTTCGATTGTATGGATTGGGCGAAAAATTGCCCGCATAAAATCGGATCCAAAAATTCCACACAATATTGCGCGCTATAAAGCCATAAAATCAGAAAAAGCCGGGGTAACCATGCTTATTTCCATGGTTGTACCATTTTTAGCTATTGTGGCTGTTTTCCTGTTTAAATTGCCCATGCACTGGCTTCTGCTTATATTGCCCGTACCTTTTACAACTATTCCCGCCAATATTTACGGACGGATTGCCATGAGACGTATTCGTCGTGC
>JAGPIU010000234.1 GCA_018054805.1 Paludibacter sp.
ATAATTTATTTCAATGAAAGTGAAAATATTATATCTTGCATTTTTGTTGCTTTTGCTTGCAGGTTGCGACGAAATTGTGAAAGATGAGGAAGTGCCGCAAATCAACATGTCGGGTCCTAACGATTTTCCACAAAACTGTGCTACAGTGTATCGTGGTGAGGCCTTTGTGTTTTCGGCTACTCTTACCGACAATATGGAACTTGGTTCATATAGTATTGAGATGCATCACAATTTCGATCATCATACCCACAGTACCAGTGGTACAAGCTGCGAAATGGAGGCTGTAAAGTTGCCTGTCGATCCGTTTATTTTTATCGAGGAATATGAAATTCCGGCAGGTTTAACTTCGTTTACAGTACAAAATCAGATTGTTGTGCCTGCAAATGTGGATACAGGCGATTATCATATAACGATCAGATTAACCGATAAATCGGGCTGGCAAACCTTTAAGGGAATAGCGGTGAAAGTGGCGGAGCGCTGAAAACAAGAAGTTGTATCCAAAGCAATAAGAACGCAAATTACGCAAATTCACACAAATCATAAATTGCTGTTTGTTAATTATTTGTATGGTTGCAAATCTATTGAATTTGTGAAAATTTGCGTAATTTGCGTTCAAAACACTTTGTTGAGACAGTTTCTCGTTATGTGCTGATTGAATGGAAACTAAGCGAACAGTTTTTCAATTCTGTCAGCATAATGTGCTTCAATCACATTACGTTTGATTTTTAATGTAGGCGACAGGAAACCTCCCGGTTGTGTCCATTCTTCAGGCACAAGCTGATAGCGTTTCACCTGTTCGAAATCGCCAAAAAACTGATTGTATTTTTTTACCTCATCGGCAAAACGTTTTTGTACAATCGGATCCTGAATCATTTCGGCATTAGTAGTATAATTGAGTTTGTGTTTGCCACACCACGATTTCAGATATACAAAGTCGGGAGAAATAAGTGCAGCCGCAAATTTCTTGTTTTCACCCACCACTATCATGTTTTCGATAAAAGGCGACTCGGTAAATTTCGATTCTACAGCCTGAGGATTCACATATTTTCCGAACGATGTTTTGAAAATGCTTTTCAGACGACCTGTAATGATCAACTGACCTTCCGGAGTGAATTTTCCGGTATCGCCGGTGTGTAGCCAACCGTCGGCATCGATTACCTGAGCAGTAAGTTCAGGATTTTTGTAATAGCCGAGCATTACATTGTGGCCGCGGCAGATGATTTCGTCGCGTTCGGCCAGTTTTACTTCAACTCCGGGCAATGGCAAACCTACTGTTCCGAATTTGCGACCATTTTTACCAAGCTGGCTCACTGCAATTACAGGTGAAGTTTCGCTCAGGCCATAGCCTTCGAATACAGGCATTCCAATCGCAGAAAAGAATGAAGCCATATGAGGCTGTATGGCCGATCCGCCTGATACAACGATGTCAAAATTACCACCTAATTTCTCACGCCATTTAGAGTAAATGAGCTTGTCGGCAATTTTCAGCCTGAACTTAAACCAGGGCGAAATGCCTTCGAGCTGATAACGTGTAGCCAGGTTGAAAGCCCAGTAATAAATTACTTTCTGGAGAAATGGCAGTGATTTTCCGGCCAGATAGAATTTGTCGTAAATTTTTTCGAGCAAGCGCGGCACAGCCGACATCATGGTCGGATTTATTTCCTTGATATTTTCGGCAATAGTTGCCAAACTTTCGGCATAATAAACCGACATGCCCAGATATTGATAAAGATATACCAACATTCGCTCGTAAGCATGGCAAAGCGGCAGGAAGCTAAGTGCTATTTTACTCCATTGGGCAGGTGTTGTTTGCAGATTTTTTATCTGATTTACAACATTGCTGTGCGAAAGCATAACTCCCTTAGGATTTCCGGTTGTTCCTGAAGTGTAAATGATAGTGGCAAGCTCCTCGGGTTTTCCGGCTGCTTTGAGGGCATTCAGTTTTTCAGCATCCTGATTTTCACGTCCCAATTCTATTAATTGTTCAAGATATTTAAAGTCAGGATCTACATTATCAAAAGTATAGATTTCTTTCAGTGATTTAACTTCGGGAAGTATGGGTTTCAATTTGTTGCGCAATTCCTTACCTTCGATGAAAATCATTTTCATTTCGGCATGATTCAGAATATAGCGATAATCTTCCTGACTAATAGTGGGATAAATGGGAATTGAAACAGCACCAATTTGCATAATGGCAAAGTCGAGCATATTCCACTCGGGTCGGTTGCTGCTCACAATACCTACTTTATCGCCGGGTTCGATACCTGATTTCAGCATTCCATAACTCAGCAAATTGGTAAGTTCCACATACTCCTGTATGCTGTATTTGCGCCATTGTCCTTGCTTTTTAGCAGCCAGAGCCACTTCTTGTGTTGGATATTTTTCTAAATAATTATCCAGCAAATCATATAAACGGGTTACTTCCATTATCGAATGATTTATTTGTTTTTATATTCATGAAACGAATATGACAAAATTTAATCTGTTTTTGACTCAAAGGTCATAATTAAATTTTGTGATGAGCGTTCCATCTGATAATTTAAATTAATTATAAACAGATGAAAAACTGCAACTTATAAACACTTTTAGTGCTTTAAAAGTTGCAGTTTAGGTCAGTTACAATGCACAAATATAATTTATTATTATTGAAAAACAATGGTTCTGTTC
>JAGPIU010000235.1 GCA_018054805.1 Paludibacter sp.
ACTTACAAATTATAAGAACTTTTCATTTCTGCCCCTATATCCCCTAAAGGGGACTCAGTGCGTGCAACGTAATTTCTTTATTTGCACAATGTCACAGCCCCCTTTAGGGGGTTGGGGGCAGCTGAAAATATTGATTTGTAAGTTTTAGTTTTTACATCTTAGCTTTTGAGACAGCCTCTTTTTTTGATGGCTTTAAAAACCTACTCTACCCAAAGTACCAAACCTTTCAGATATTCGCCTTCGGGATGGTATATATTTACAGGATGATCGGCGGGCTGTGTAACCTGATGCAAAATGCGCACATTACGACCCGATTCGGCTGCTGCACTGAACACCGCCAGTCGAAATTGCTCGCGGCTTACTACCTGTGAGCAGGAAAATGTGAACAAAACACCACCCGGCTTTATTTGCTCAAAAGCTTTTGCATTCAAGCGTTTGTAGCCTTTCAGCGCATTGCGCAATGCTTCACGATGCTTGGCAAAAGCAGGCGGATCGAGTACAATCAGGTCGTACTTTACACCCGAATCCTGAATACCATTCAGGAATTTAAATGCATCTTCGGCATACGAAGTGTGACGGGAATCATTGCCAAAGTTGAGCGCAATATTTTTATCGGTTATCTCCATTGCCTTGGCCGAACTGTCCACCGAATGCACCAGATTTGCTCCGCCACGCATGGCATACACCGAAAAACCTCCGGTATAGCAAAACATATTGAGCACCGATTTTCCTTTCGAATATCTTTCGAGCAATGCACGGTTTTCGCGCTGATCGATAAAAAATCCGGTTTTTTGTCCGCGCAACCAGTCCACGTTAAACTGTAAACCATTTTCGAGCGCAGTATATTTCTTTGTATCCGACCCAATCAGATAACCATCCTCCGGATCGACAGGCGCTTTGAAAGGCAATGTAGTTTCTGATTTGTAGTACACATTTTTCACTTCGGGCACCATTTTCACAATGGCTTTTGCCAGCTCATGACGAGTTTCGTGCATACCAATCGAATGTGCCTGCATTACAGCAGTATCGTCATATACATCCACAATAAGTCCCGGCAACGAATCGCCTTCGCCATGCACCAAACGGTAAGTATTGTTTTCGGCAGTAACCAAACCCAATGCACAACGCATTTCATAAGCCCGTGCAATTCTTTTTTCCCAAAAGGAAGCTGTAATTTCCTGCTGACGGAAACTCACTATGCGCACCGCAATGCTGCCAATCTGATAATGACCGGTTGCCAAAAAATTGTCGCGACAATCGAAAACCTCAACCAAATCGCCTTCGGCAGGTTTACCCTGAATACTATGAATGGCTCCCGAAAACACCCAGGGATGAAAACGGAGCAGGCTTTCTTCTTTTTTGGGTTTTAAAATTACTTTATGCATTGCTTTCCTGCGATTTTTCTATCAAACGTCGTTGTTTCAGTTCCTCTTCCTGCGCCAGCACTTCGAGTACAATTTTTTCGACCTGTTTTTTGGTGAGTTTCTTTTCTTTCTGTAATTGCAAATAAATCAGCAGGCTGGCCCATGCGTCGGTAGCTGCGTATATTTGCTGCTGATCGGTCAGCTCGGCACTTTCCCAGTTGGTAAGCCTCTGTGCTTTCGAAATTTTTCGTCCAAATATTATGGCGAATATTTTCTGCAAACCCAGTTCAAGTATGCCGTAGTTTTTTACGATATTTTGTAAGTCGATAAAATTCTGTGGTTTAAACGAATAAAGGCGGTTAAGCCCGGCAAAGTCATCGCGTAGTGCCAATCCCACTTTTACAACCGACTCATCAGCCAGAAAACTTCCGAGCGCAGGCGGAAATGGCATTTTATTCAGTCGAAACAGATAACAATGTTCGGTTGTGGAAATTTGCACCAGCGACACTTTGTGATAAGTACCACGCGTGAACGAAGGTTTTGTCTCAGTATCCACGCCCACCATACCGGCATTCCGAATCTCCTCAATTGCCTTGTCAGCTTTTTCGGGACTGTCCACCAATGTTATTTTGCCGGCAAAAGCCACTACTGGCATTGCGTTTAATTCTTCCTTGCTAATTTTGGGTTTAAACATATTTCTCGGTTATTTTTCAGCCCGCAGTTAATCGAGCAACTTTCCGTATTCATTTTCTTCTTCCTCATCGTGCAAAAATCCCAGAAACGCATTTCTGTCGAGTTTCACAGTTTGAGGGCTTTCGTTTACTTCGGCACCAAAACTGTCGCTGTAACGCAAAGCATGTAAAGCTCTGAGCGCATTCAGCAACTTTTGCCCCCAGTGCTCAGTAAAGGCCTCGAGACAAACCACCAACGCATCATTCATTACATCGTGATCGGCAGTCTGATAATTGGCAGCAAAATCCTTCAATTCCTGATAAATATCAGCAATATTCTCAGAAACAAAAGCTGCAATAGGTGTGTCGCTCAGCGCCATATCGGGATGAAAAACCTCCAGATAAGAATCGTCAGCCCCCAGGAGTTGTTCAATTTGCTCTTTTACAAACAAATAATCCTCCTCGGTCACAAAACGCTCCGCACCATCTTCAAACACAGGTTCAGGCTTGCTGAGCAAAGCTGTTTTGAGGTAAAGCAGTGGAAGTATTTTTACGCTTTTGTCAATAAATTCATCGCGACCAGCCTCCGATGTATTTTCCAGAAAAATACATGTCTC
>JAGPIU010000236.1 GCA_018054805.1 Paludibacter sp.
GCAATATCGTATCCGGCAAAAGCTTTTACATTACCTTTCACAGTCAGCTTTTCGTTGAAACGAATTTCCGAAGCAGGTTTCGGGATAATGACTTCGAAAGTGGGACGTTTGTACTCTTCTACCGAAAAATTATGAATAAATTCATCGTTCACCTCTATGGAATAAATACCGTTGAGACCAGTTTGCGGCAATACAAATTCGCCTGCAAACGAACCAAACTCATTGCTCTTAAACTTCTTCGAACTGATTTTCTGACGGTTGACATCGTAAAGAATCACCTCAAAATCAGCATTTTTATTTACCTCCTGATGGTTTCGTGAAGCAATCCAGCTGATTCCCTTGAAATATACCGTTTGTCCCGGCCGGTAAATGGAACGGTCGGTCAGAATGCTAATTTTCGATTCTTCAGATTCATCGTGACTAAAACTGTTGAAATAATAATAATGATTATTGGTAAAGAATTTATCATTGCCATATTCGAAAAAAAACTGCTGAGATTTGTTGGGATTCTCAAACGGATACGAACAAAAACCATTCTTTCCAGTAACAGCTTCAGCCTGTTTTATAAATTCGTAAGCTTTGCCATTCCATTTCAGTTCGGAAACTATTAGTTTGGCATTTCGCAAAGGCAGGCCCGATTTACTGTCGAGCACATATACCGACATTTTTTCCTCTTCGGTTTTGCGGGAAATATACCTCACTGAGCTCACAGTAAAACCACCGAAAGCTATTCCAGAAGGCTCGTCCTGTTCAGCCTGCGAAGCATTTTCACTATCGGAAAGGCTAAATTCGTAAATGCCAAAATCGCCTGTTTTCAGCACCAAAGCCGTATCGTTGGCCAGAAAATCGTCCTGCTTTGGCAATTTTATAGTTATAGTTTCCACAAGCTGTGCAGTAGGGTATAACTTACGCTCCCGATGCGAATTTTGCTTATAAATATAATAATCCTGCGCCGATACATTCAATTTATATACTTTCAGATAAAGCGTTTCAATATTATTGTAAGTCACATTAAGTGTCTGATCCGATTGCGGACGGGCAAGCCATTTATAATTGACAATCAATTGTTTTTGAAGAATTTGCGATTGAATATTTTTCAGCACATCAATGCGCTTATACGAAGGATATTTAGCAATTCCCTCAGTACAAATGTCAAAAGCCTGACGTTTGGTATATTTCGAATCGTTGTGCGCCAGGCTTAAAACAGTCTGCGCTTTTTCGGCCAATGCTTCAATTACAATTTCAGAAGATATATTTTTTGCAATCAGAGCATCGAGTGCATTCAGGTACTGATCTGTTTCCTGCGATTGTTCGTACACAAATTTCAACCTTTGTAAATCGGCAAACAGCAACGCTGCCTGATTTTTATTTGCAAAATGAAAACTCAGCAGGTCTTTATACACACTCAGAATACGGTTTTCAATACTGCTTTTAAAAATTGTATCGGGCTGCAATTTCACAAAAATTTCGGCAGGTGCAAAATATTTTTGATCATCGAGCGGATTTTCCTGATCCGGAATACCTGAAATACTGTTCAGAATATCAATTTTGCGATAAGCCAGAAAATCGAAAAGAGTGGGTTGCAGTAATCGGCTGTCCGCTCCGGCATGAAGAAGGAGCACAAATTTGAGTGCATCAGTCTTTTGCAACACAACAATATTTTGAAGCGAAGCATCGAGTAATGCAGCGATTTTTTCCAGATAAATATTATTAGTCCATTCGTTGATATCTTCGGGGACAAATCCGGCCACCTTTGTTCTTTGGTTAATATTCCATTGATTTTGCTGATAATGTTGCGCATAAAGTTCGGCAGTCATCGAGTGCAGCAGAGCTTTTTCGGCCACATCGGTCGATTTTGCAGCAAAAGCTTCGAACTCGCTGATAAGCGCGGGTGCTTTGTCGGGTTCGCGCTCGAGCGTAAAGCGCATTTTATATACAAAAGCTTTGATGGCTTCGGCGTTGTTTTTCTCTTCGATAGCCTGTTTCAGAATAAGTTCCACTTCTTTCAGCGCCGATTCCGGAAGTTGTTTTTCGGCAAATTCCTCTACCTGTTTCCAACGATCATCAAAAGATAAACTACTGTTTTTCTGCGCTAAAACGATTCCGGCCATTACTATCAGAGCCAAAAGGGAGGTATAAATAAATTTCTTCATAAACTTATAATTCATTATTTGTGTTTAGACTTTACAAATATAATGCTAAATAAAAAGGAAAGCCGTGTTTAGTGAAAATATTTTGCAAATAACATTGCTATTTCAAATTGCGCTAGCGAGAATCATCCATACAATCAACTGATTTTTAAAGAATTTCAACCAATCAGCACAACCTGATTGTTTAAAATATACTTGTTGTATGCCTTGTGTCTCAGGCTAATTTGCTAACTTTGTGCTTTGCATTTCAAACGTAAAAACTATAAAAACCGACAATGACATCCAACAAAAATATTTTTCAGATCACCTACCCTATTTTCCTTACTTTAATTGCTCAAAATATTATCAATGTAACCGACACAGCCTTTCTGGGACGTGTGAGCGAAGTGGCATTGGGCGCTTCGGCCATTGCAGGCGTTTATTATTTTGCCATTTATGTGGTTGGTTTTGGGTTTAGTCAGGGAGCTCAGATATTAACCGG
>JAGPIU010000032.1 GCA_018054805.1 Paludibacter sp.
TTGTTGTGGAATTTCTTTCACGACATTACCCAAATACCACGTCCTTCGAAAAAAGAAGAAAAGGTGATTGCTTATCTCAAAAACTTTGCACAGCAGCAAAATCTTGGTTTTAAAACTGATGATGCTGGCAATGTGCTGATTCTTAAACCTGCTACGACTGGCTTCGAAAATGCCAAAACCGTGATTTTGCAGGCGCACATGGACATGGTTTGCGAAAAAAACAATGAGGTGGAATTTAATTTCGATACTGATGCTATTCAGTATTTTATCGATGGCGATTTTGTGCGTGCAAAAGGCACTACGCTTGGTGGCGACAATGGCATTGGAATGGCTATGATGCTGGCTGTGCTGGCTTCTGCTGATCTGAAACATCCGGCTATCGAATGCCTTTTTACAGTTGATGAAGAAACCGGACTGACAGGTGCTTTTGCACTTGGAAACGATTTTATGACCGGAAAAGTGTTGATAAATCTCGATTCGGAAGATGATGGCGTTATTTTTATTGGTTGTGCAGGCGGAATTGACACCACAGCTACATTGCCATATGCCGAAGAAAAAGCTCCCGAAGGTTATTTTGCTTTTACAGTAGCAGTAAAAGGCTTGAAAGGCGGACACTCGGGCGACGATATTAACAAAGGGATTGGCAATGCAAATAAAATTCTGAATCGCTATTTATGGACTGTCAACAAAGAAACTGACCTGCGAATCAGTAAGATTGATGGTGGAAATCTGCGAAATGCGATTCCGCGTGAAGCTTCGGCCACTGTTTGTGTGCCATGGTCCGAAAAGGAACGTGTGCGCGTATTGCTCAACTATTATATTGCCGATGTGGAAAAGGAAATCGGAGACACAGAGCCTGGTTTTGTCATGACGCTCGAGTCTGAGAAACTTCCGGCTACGGTGATTGGTAAAAAGGCCTCCGATGCCCTTCTGAATGTGCTTTATGCTTGTCCGCATGGTGTGAAAGCTATGAGTCGCGATATGCCCGGGCTCGTGGAAACCTCCACAAATCTGGCATCGATTAAAATGAAGGAGAAAGGTCAGATTCTGATTACAACCAGTCAACGTAGTTCTGTGGAATCATCGAAATACGACATTGCGAATCAGGTGGAATCTGTGCTTTTGCTGGCAGGCGCTTCGGTAACGCATGGCGACGGTTATCCGGGTTGGAAACCTAATGTAAAATCGGAAATTCTGAAAATTGCAGAGCAAAGTTACAGCGAACTTTTCAATGAAAAAGCCTCAGTGCGGGCTATTCACGCAGGGCTTGAGTGCGGATTATTCCTCGAAAAATATCCGTATCTGGATATGATTTCCATAGGCCCGCAAATGTATGGTGTGCACTCGCCCGACGAAAGGCTCAGCATTAGTTCTACTCAGAAATGCTGGAAATGGTTGGTAAGTATTTTAGAGAAAAGCCATTGAACATAAACAAAAAATCCTGTCGCAATAATGCAACAGGATTTTTTTTTTATTTATGATGCCATCGTGCGGCAACGCTGAATGAAAAAGCTTTGAACTCGAATTAAAAACAGACATTTTTCTATTAAAACCTGACATCATTCGGGTGGAAACAGGCATCTTTCTATTTTCACCCGAAATCATTTGGGTAAAAGCATAAAACTTTCTATCGAAACATGAAATCTTTGGGTCGTACCCGAAAGATTTCTGTCGGAAGTAGAAAACATTCGGGTATGAATAGATAAATGTCTATAAAAAGAATCGATCATTTATGTTTTAGTAGAAATCTTTCTTTAAAAACATGACATCATTCGGGTCGAAATAGACATCATTCTATTTTAACCCGAAATCATTTGGGTAAAGACAGAAAACTTTCTATCGAAACATGAAATCTTTTGGGTCATACCCGAAAGATTTCTGTCGGAAGTAGAAAACATTCGGGTACGAATAGATAAATGTCTATAAAAAGAATAAACCATTTATGTTTTAGTAGAAGCCACTCTTCACGGACAAGTTCTTTAAACGAGCAAATAACGGCGCTCGTTCGACGAAAGTCGGAATTACTCCCTGTGGTCGTGACCTCTGGTTCCCGTGGAACGTGTGCAAAGCTTAGTGCTTTAGGTAGCATATGCAGTTGGTCAGGGGAAATAGTTGTGTTCTTTGAGTATTTTTGGTTTCAAGTAATTGACAGGATGATTGTATAAAAAATGTCAAAAAATGATGCTAATGATCACGTAACGTGAGATAATTAAAAAATATATATAATTTTGTATCTCCGTTTCGCTCAGATTCGAATAATTATCTGTTGACTTTCCTCTAATCCCTGAGCAATCATTTTAATTAGTTAGTAGTTTAATACAACATATTCAACCTCCTAATTTATTTACAAATGAAACGAATACATTTATTAATCATTGCTGTCGGTGTCCGTAGCAAGCTTCTGTTTCTCTTTGTATTATTCATTACTCAAAACATTTTTAGTTTAACGTACAATGTCACCGTACCTACAGGCACGAAAGCTTGCTACTTTGCCGGTGAAATCATTGGTTGGAGCCATCAGGCAATGACTAAAGTGGACGAAACCCACTACACAATTTCGTTTGCAAATGCTAACCCTACACAGCCATATAAGTATTGCTCAGGGCCGGATTGGGGTTACGAAGAGCTTGATGCTGCAGGTGTGCCTATAGCTAACCGAACCTACAATGTTGCCGATGTGGTTATCAAGTGGCGAGCTGTTTACGAACCGGGAGCTGTAGTAACTCAAATTGCCAATACGTTGAAAGTATCTTCCGGAACCGTTGTACGATATTCGTTTAACAGCACTTTTATTGGAGCAAGAACGGTAGATGTTTGGTTGCCTGCAGGATATTCGGCATCGAAAAAATACGCCGTACTCTATATGCACGACGGACAAATGTTATTTGATGCGACATCCACCTGGAATGGTCAGGAATGGAAAGTGGACGAAACCCTGGCGCAATTAATGAGTTCAGGCGAAATAAAGGATGTAGTAGTGGTAGGAATCTGGAACAGCAGCAACCGTTATGCCGAGTATTATCCCGAAAAATCGATGGATTATCTGCCTGCCAATATCAAAACGGCTAAATCCGCCGAAATGAATAACGATCCGAAAGCAGATGAATACCTGAAATTTATTGTTGATGAAGTAAAACCGTTTGTCGATAAAACTTATTCAGTAAATACAGATGCCTCGAACACCTGTGTTGCAGGCTCAAGTATGGGCGGATTGATTTCGTGGTATGCCATGTGTGAATATCCGGCTGTTTTTGGCTCGGCCATTTGCATGTCGACTCACTGGGGAGTTTTGAACACCGATGATGCTTCCATTCCGGATTCGTTCCGGAAATACCTGCTCAGTAAACTGCCGTCACCAACCACACATGCAATTTATTTCGATCACGGAACGATTGGGTTAGATGCCAATTATCCGCAGAATCAGGCTTTGGCTGATACTATCGTGCGGTTTAAAGGTTATACTGCAACAAACTGGAAAACGCAGGTATTTACCGGCGACGACCACAACGAAACCTGCTGGGCAAACCGATTCAGTATTCCGGTAAAATTCATTATTCCGAAGAATATTATTAATAAATCTCTGATTCTGAATACCGATCAATTAAACGGCAAAGGAATTTTATACAACACAACTGTGCCGGTTTCCTGGACTTCGTCTTCAGTAGAAAATATCAAAATTGAATACTCGGTGAACAATGGTGCCAATTGGAATATGATAGCAGCTTCGGTTCCGGCAAGTCAGCTGACATATAACTGGACAACACCCTCTTACACAACCACCACTGCGTTAATCCGCATTTCCGATGCGTCGGACAATTCAGTAAGTTCGGTAAGCAGTGTTTTTACCATAGCACCGGCGATAACCAACATTAGCTTTTCGGTAGATGCCAGTGTGCTGATATCGGAGAATAAATTCAATCCGGCAACTGACAAACTCTATATTCGTGGATCGTTCAACAACTACGAATTAACCCATATGTTGAAAGCCGGCAACAACAACATTTATTCGCTGACGATTCCGCTGGCTTCGAACATATACATCGACTATAAGTATTTCAGCACTGCTGCTAACGCTGATAACACCGGATGGGAAAACAATTTCCCCGCAAGTTATAATGGCAACCGACATATAAGCTTCGGCACCAATAACCTGACATTGGCAACGGTATACTATAACGATGTGGATATGAATCTAAGCAAAACATCCGATCATTTTACGGTGATTTATAATGTGCAGGATCAGAATGCGATTGACTATTTTCTGCAACGCATGGAAATATTGCATAAAATCGTTTCGGAAGCTCTTCAGGTCACTCCTACCGAAAAGACCACCATTTATATGTACAAAGATCTGGCACATTTGCATTTGGCACAGGGCTATCCCGAAAATTCCGATTGGTCGACTGGTTCGGCATACGGAAAAAATCTGCTGATAATGCTTTCGCCGACTAAAATGGGGATGAATGATGCGCTCGGGCTTTGTGCTCATGAATATACGCATTGTCTGAATGCCACTAAAACGAAAGTCACACTACCGGCGTGGCTCAACGAAGGTGTGGCTTGCTATTTCGGACGTAACTTTTCCACCAAAGACTGGATTAAATCGGTGATGGACGTCAAAGGCAAACCCGATATTGCCACCGTGTTCGACACCGATATGGGTTATGCATATTCGTCGATTGTGGCCTATTACATTATCAAAACCAAAGGAATGGCTGCTATGGCTAAATTCGTTGAAAATATGAATTATGCTGATATTGGTTATGCAAATCTGGCAGCATTACAAACGGCATGGCATGCGTTTCTGGACACATATCTGAATACGCAAACCTCTGTAAACGTAAAATTTTCGGTAAACATGGCCGATATGATTGCATCGAAATTCTTCATTCCGGGCGCCGATAAAGTGTATGTAAAAGGAGATGAGTATGGTCTCGGCACAAAAGAAATGACGCTTGAATCAGGAACAATTTATTCGGTAACAATACCTGTGAATACCTACTCGCTGAACGAGTATAAATTTTATACCAATTCAGCAACTGCGCCAAACAACGGATTGGAACTCAACACCGACGAAACAGTGTCGGGTTACCGTTTACTGGATATCACCAACAGTGCAGTAACGCTGAGTGCTGTTACTTTCAACTCATCGGCAATGGCAGCCATCCAGGGAGTGGATATGGCGAAAATTTATAACAAAATTGAAGTATTGAGATACCACGGGAAAATATGGAACAATCCGGCATTCAGTGCATTCAAATACTCATTCAAATTATTATCTGCAACCGAATATCAAAGTCAGAAACCAACCGATGCTTTTGCTTTCGATGCCGGATTTGTAGCTACCGATGGAACCATCAATATAAGCGAGCCAACTACCACAGAACAAAAAGCGGTTTTTGCAAATACCACACAAGTGGCGGTTTATTATCTGTGTCAGTCGTATATGTATTATTTTTATCAAACACGCAATTTGCCTTTGTTGTTTAAAGTAGGTTTTCCTGTTTTCGAAGCCGGAATTCTTCCGAATGATGCCACTATCAAAACGGCCGTTAATGCTTATGGTGGCAGCTTCTCGTCTTTCGATGTATTGAACAACAGAACAACTTTTATCAGTAATAACGGGTTAGCCATTGCCGGAGCTTTTGCCGAGTTTATGAGTATCTTCAAAAACTGGGGATATCCCAATGTTACCACCATCAATGCTTCGGGCTTCGACGTAATGAACGGTTGGTGGAATGTGGATGATCTGGCTGGTTTACTCGCCGATTTTAATCGATATACCTACCATCGATTCCTGCAACCCGACGAAAATCTGCGCATTAAACTCTATAAGGAAACGGACCATGTGAAATTCTACACCCGTCCGGTCGATGGAGCACTGAATTTTCCATCGTTTGCCAACTGGACTGAAACAGCATACAACAACTATGTCACAAATTTCAAAGTGCAGCATGGCGAAAAGATCAGTTTTTTCACTTTACCATCCTGCATCGATGGTGATTTGGAAGGCAAACCATGCAACGGACTTCCGCCCGAAAGATTGACCGGAGGAACTGCCTGGTCATCCGGAGTGCATTCCACCTGTGCCAGCAAAGCTGAAGAAGTGGTGTATTTCGAAGGAATGTGCGAACATGAACTGGCACACTCGTTCCAGGGAATTTTTCCTCAGGGGACTGTTACCGCCTGGCTCAACGAAGGTTTTCCATCATTTTGCAGCGACGACCCTATTACTGACGAGAAACTTGTTCAGCTGCGTCAGAGTGGGATTGATTGTATGACAGCTGCACAGAAATATTTCGGACATCGCCCTACTTACGAAGAAACGCGCATTTATCCTTCGCCCGATTACGGATATTATACACTGGGGTATTTCTTTATTGACTATCAGTACCGCAAAGGTGGTTATCCACTGATAAAAGCTATACAAATGAACGATTTAGCAGCTTACCAATCACTGGGATATGCAACTGCACAGGCTTTTCTGGAAGATTTTTATTTCGATTTTGATGTGCGTGTGCAACAGTTGCCAATTGCCACCTTAATAAATCCTTTAGCAGATAAAGACGAAACTAATTCAACGGTAAATATAAGCTGGACACCACTAAAAGCTGACATAAAACTCAATGTGTCGGTATCCGTTGACGATGCCAAAACATGGACGGAAGTAGTGAACCGAACCACAGGCACATCGTGTGTATGGAATTCAGGAAGTCTGTCGACCCGTTTTTATATCAAAATATCAGCTCCTGATAATTTGAATGTCTCAACTACTTACGGACCGTTCATAAAGACAGACTTGACGAAAATCAATATCATTTCGCCCACCTTAAATAATTATGTGATTAGTGGCGACAGCACTGCAATTAAATGGGCATCAACCGGAATTCAAAATATCAAAATTGATTACTCACTTAACAATGGTGCTAACTGGACAACAATTACGAATAATACTTCGACAGCTGCCAATATATATAATTGGATTGTTCCTACTGAAATTTCCGGAAGTTGCAAACTGCGTTTAACCGATATAACAAACAATGCAAATTACAGCCAGGGCGATGCATTTACCATTGTAAAACCAAACGAAGTGGGCGGACCATATTTGTACGACAAAAATACGTTGTTGCTCTTGCACTTCGACAATGACCTGAATAATCGCAGCAAGGCAGCACCAAATGCGGTGGGCGATATACTTAATCTGACAAGCGAAGCATCGACCATTTCAAATCTTGGCTTGAGTTATAAAAACAGTTCATCACTTTCTGTACCGCATCATGCCAATCTGAATCTTACCGGTGACTGGACCATCGAAGCCTGGGTAAAACTAACCGCCTACAATGCCAACAGTAATATGTATATTTTCTGGAAACCAGGTGATACAGATGCGTATTTGTCAAATTATTCACTCGAAGTGAATCCGTGGTGGGGAAATGTATTTTATGGATATTATTTCTCTGAATTGAAAAATAGAATTGGAATTACAGGAAGTAGTCCTACACTTAACGAATGGTATCATATTGCTTTTATGAGAGATACTAAAAAGAAGCAAATCAAGGTTGTTGTACGCGATAAAAACAGAATACAGATTTCGGAAACATCAGCAACTTATACTGACGGAATGACACTTTTAAATACAAAAGATTTATTATTAGGTACAGGACTTAGTGGATATATAGATGAGGTACGTATAAGTAATATTGTAAGAACATTTATAAAAACGGATATTGATAATCCGCATACCAATCGGAAAGCTGAAATTTATCCAAATCCGGCGTCAGGTTCATTTGTGCTTCGTTCACTTTCCGGTAATTGTCACATCAATATCATGTCGGTGAATGGCAAAGTACTGTTGAGTAAAAATACAGAAGGTTCTGTCACCGAAGCAATCGATATTTCTAATTATGAGAAAGGAATTTATATTGTGCAGCTTATTCAGGAAAACAGAACATTTACAACGAAATTGATAATTAAATAACACTACTGACCGACTAAATATCTGAGATTCTTCTCCGCCGCGGCGGAGAGGAATCTAATAAGCTAAAAAATCTAATTCAAACTATCTTTTATCGGTCAGTAGTGATTAAATAAAACAAAGTATTTTTGAACGATGCTGTCTCAAAAGTGTTCTGCTTTCTTTTGATACAGCCTCAGTTTCTCAAAAACCTACTATATCCACACAAAATGCTTTGCAGCGGCTTTTTTGCTGTATTTTGTGCGTTGTTGTCTGTAGATTAAAAAGTTACTCCCGTGTCAGTAGTTGGCTTCAGAGTATCGTTCTCACGGATATGTCCATTGAAATAAGTCAAAAATCCCGTCGAACGTATGCGAAGCCCGGTGCTTTAAAATAGCATATCCAGTTGGTAGGGCATAAACAAAAAATCCTGTCGCAAAATTGTGACAGGATTTTTTTATGTGATAAAACGGATTTCTCAGAAGCATTT
>JAGPIU010000237.1 GCA_018054805.1 Paludibacter sp.
GTAAAAAGTCCATCGTAAACACCGTTTTTCAGGGTTGATTTCTCGCGGATTTTTCCCGTGTCATAAAATACTTTTTGCGGGCCATTTACTTTTCCGTTTACAAACCAGCGTACGTATTGCAGTTGTCCGTTTTCGTGATAGGTTTTATGCTCGCCTGCTGGTTGTCCGTTGCGATACATACTTTCCTCGTGTATCTGTCCGTTTTCGTGATAAGTGATTACTTTTCCGTCCACGACATCGTTTACGTAGCTCACTTCCTGTTGCAGTGCTCCCGAAGGGGAATAATATTTAAGCGTTCCGTTGAGCAAGTCGTTTGTGTAGGGCATTTCCTGTTTCAGAGTGCCATCTTCGTAATAATCCTTCCACAAGCCGCTGAGTTTATTGTTTACAAAATGGCCTTCCTGCCAAAGCACTTTGTCGGGATAATAAATGCGGTAAAGTCCATCTTTCACTTCCTGTCCTGTGGAAGTTTTTTTTACGGTATAAATTTCTTTTACAATTGTTTTGGCCTCGTCGTGCCAGGTTGTCACTGTTTTCTGTGCTGAAATTGAGAATGAGAGCACCAACAATGGCAATGCGAGAATCAGTTTTTTCATTGCGCCCGGTTATTTTGCTTCCAATAGTATTTGCGTTCCTTCCAGTGGCTGGCGGTGTCCGTAGTCCATAATAGCAGCAAGTGCAAACTTGCCCGCTCCGGTGCTTTTAGGCAGTTGAAGTTTCACAACCCTTGCCTGATCAGGATACACAGTCACTTTTACCGGATTGAACTTTTCTTCGATTGCAGTTTCCATATTGGCCAGTGCCAAATGAACCGAAGCGTCAATAATGTTGTCGCCGGTGTTGTTGATAGTTACTTCGAACGAACGGAAGAGATCACCTTTTTTGGTTACTTCTTTCAGATCGGTAAGACTGGCTTTGTAATTGCGGTTGGTTTTGGGCGATTGTTTAAACAGAATTACAATGCGCGGAACAACCAAAACCCCTGATACCAGGTTTTTGTCAGCTTCGAATGCAGTTTTTTCCTCTACAGGTTCCACAGTAATCATTCCCCAGCGCGCACCATAACCTTCTTTTGGCACAGTAATAATGGCTTCAATAGTACCGCTCTGATTTGGATTCAGCTCGATGAGCGAAGGGTTGAGCGTAATCCATTGTGCGCACGAGCGCGGACTTTTGCCCAGTGGAACAGGTTTTTTATTGCCATTTTTATCTACGTCATAGTCTGATAGCTTCAGAAGATATTTCTGTGGGCGGGCCGAATGATTGATCAGATTGATTTTCTGGGTTTGAATTTCGCCGGGTTCAGCATTGAAACTCATTAAAACCGGAGATACCTCAAAATCCTGTGCGAAAGTTACTGCGCTGAAAATGAGCAGTGCTAAAATACTTTTTAATCGAAACATAGCGCTATACCAGATGTATTTATTGTGTGTAGTAAATTTTGTAGCAACAAAAATACAATTAAGATTCTATCTGACAGCCTTTGTGGGTCTAAAAAGTTGTTAATGATGCATTTTATGCAATAATTAACTTAGAAACCATTACGGATGTGCTTTTTTCGGGATATTAATAACATGCTCTTGCATTTCAAAAGATTTTTGTAATTTCGCAGCACAGTTCAGCACAGAAAAATGGAAATAAACTTCTCAAATTCGCGATCGAAAGTTCAGGCATTGACCGAAGCTATTAGCGCAGCCATAATCACCGGAGAATTCGGAGATGGCGACAACCTGCTGTCCATCAACGATGCAAGCAGGAAATACGCTGTGTCGCGCGATACGGTTTTTAAAGCATACTCTGACCTGAAACGCCGTGGTTTGATTGATTCAAACCCGATGAAAGGATATTTTGTAAAATCAGAAGTTACTCATGTGCTGCTTTTGCTTGATACTTATTCGCCGTTTAAACAGAATCTTTACAACCGTTTTGTAGCGCGTCTGCCCGAAAGCTACAAAGTCGATCTGATCTTTCATCAATACAACGAACGCCTTTTCGAAACCATTGTGAAGGATAGTTTGGTGCGTTACAATATGTTCGTGCTAATGAATTTCTCGAACATTCAGTTTTCTGCAGCGCTGCGTTCCATTCCTTCAGGGAAGCTTCTGTTGCTCGATTTCGGTGATTTCGAAAAGGATGGCTATTCCTACATTTGCCAGAATTTTGATCAGAGTTTTTATGATGCTTTGGTGATACTCGAACCTTCGCTTCAAAAATATCGTCAACTGGCGCTTGTTTTTCCACCACAGGTAAGTCACCCCGAAAGCGCTGTAGATCATTTTCAACGCTTTTGCAACGATTATCATTTCGAATATAAAGTATATAAGAACGATCGTGTAGGTATTCAGAAATTCACAACTTATATCTGTATTGATCCCGGCGATTTGGTGAAAATCATAAGAGAAGCTGATGCTCTGGGTTGGGAAATTGGCCGTGAAATTGGCGTAGTGGCCTATAACGATAATCCCATCCTGGAAGTGATTAAAAACGGAATAACGGCCATAAGCGTCGATTTCGGACTAATGGGTGAAATGGCTGCGGCTTATGTGTTGAACAAAAAACCTGTTCAGGAATTTCTGCCCACAAATGTCATTCTCAGAAAATCTGTGTAAATTCTTTTTTCTGACA
>JAGPIU010000238.1 GCA_018054805.1 Paludibacter sp.
CGATCGGCAGCAGCATACGATAAATCAATCAATCGGTTGCGGGTGTGCGGGCCACGATCGGTTACTTTTACAATCACCTCATAATCGTTAGCCGGATTACGGACATAAAGAAGTGTACCGAAAGGATATGTTTTGTGTGCGCAGGTCAAACTATCGGGATGATAACGGCTGCCATCAGATGTTTTGCGTCCTTTAAGATTATTCGAATAATATGAAGCCACTCCCCGCTCCTGCCCAAAAAGAAAAAGTGGTAAGAGGATAATAAATAATATAAGTCGTAACTTCATATAAAATACTTTTAAGGTTATTCGAAATATCGTTGCGATAACAAATATGGGGAAAAATTTGTACTTTTCAGGAAAAAACCTAAGATTTTTAGAGCAGATTGAAAATAATTAGGGTTTATGAACAAAACACAAAGCACAACACAAAGAATCAAGTACCTGTTATTCTAATAATTAACTCAACAATTCAATATAATTCCAAAAAAACAACTAAAACACTGGCATAATTATTGAAATGACAAAAAACATTATTTATAAACCTGATAAAACAAATTCAATATGAAACGGCTATTGATTATACTCAGCGCAGCGTTGCTGCTAATTTCGTGTAGCACCGACTACGAAGAAACCAACATCAAAGTAATTAATTTGCAGGTAAACAGTAACAACTGGGTAGAAAACACCGACTCAGAAGGCTTAAACCGGTATTAATCAGCATCGTTCAACATGCCTGAAATTACAAATACGGTATATGATTGGGGTAATGTAAATGCTTATATTACTTTCGATCAGGCGCAGCAGGTACTTCCCTACGTTAGGCATTTTGAAAATAATGAAGGCGTAATGTGGACACGGACTGTTGATTACGAATATCTACCCGGTAAACTCAACATTTATGTAACCAATTCCGACTTTTTCAAGACACAACCCGAAACAATGACATTCAGAGTAGTTCTGATCTGGTAAAAAGCACTGAGTTCTGAGTATTAAGCTGTATATCACCACTCAATACTCAGAACTCAATACTCAATACTCAATACTACAAGAAAAAACTACTTCCGCTCTATTTCCCTCAAATTCTCTAACTTTTTCTTAGCCAGGAATCCATAAATATCTTCCTTGTGCTCAATCACCTTTCCGCCGCCAAACTCAAACACTTTTGTCACTAAGCCATCGAGAAAATCACGGTCGTGCGATACAGTAATCAGCGTCCCATCAAAATCGACCAAAGCCTGTTTCAGAATATCTTTGGTTTTCATATCGAGGTGATTGGTAGGCTCATCGAGAATAAGCAGATTCACAGGCTCAAGCAATAATTTAAGCAAAGCCAGTCGTGTACGCTCGCCTCCCGAAAGCACTTTCACTTTTTTGAACGACTCTTCGCCGCCAAACATAAATGCGCCCAGCAAATCCTTGATTTTGGTGCGAATATCGCCCACAGCTATATCGTCGATGGTTTGATAAACAGTCAGATTTTCGTCGAGCAAAGAGGCCTGATTTTGTGCAAAATAACCGATTTTCACATTATGACCGAGCCTTAAAACCCCTTCGTGTTCAATTTCGGACATTATTGCCTTTACAAGTGTCGATTTACCTTCACCATTTTTTCCAACGAATGCGATTTTCTCACCTCGTTCGATCATAAAATTCACATTACCAAAAACCCGTTTATCTCCGTAACATTTCCCTACATCTTCGGTCGTAACCGGATAATTTCCCGAACGCGGTGCAGGCGGGAATTTTAGTCGCAAGCGCGAAGTATCTTCTTCGTCCACCTCCACAAGTACCAGCTTCTCGAGCATTTTCACACGACTCTGCACCTGAAGCGTTTTCGAGTAAGTACCTTTGAAACGTTCGATAAACTCAGTAGTTTCGGCTATCATTTTCTGCTGCTCGTCGTATTGCTTCTGCTGCTGTTCGCGACGTTCTTTGCGTAGCTCAAGATAATGCGAATATTTGGCTTTATAATCGTAAATGCGCCCCATAGTTACCTCAATAGTACGTGTGGTGATATTATCCACAAACGCCCTGTCGTGCGAAATAACCACTACAGCTTTAGCCGTATTGATCAGGAAATCCTCGAGCCACTGAATCGACTCAATATCAAGGTGATTGGTTGGCTCATCGAGCAATATTACATCCGGACGACGGAGCAGAATTTTGGCAAGTTCAATACGCATTCGCCATCCTCCGCTAAACTCCGAAGTCTTGCGTTGAAAATCGTCGCGACTAAATCCCAGACCAAGTAAAGTCTTTTCAATGTCGGCATCATAATTAATTTCTTCGATGCTATAAAATTGTTCGCTTAGCGCCGAAACCCTTTCGATAAGTTCCATATAACTATCCGATTCGTAGTCGGTGCGCTCGGTAAGTTCCAGGTTCAATGCTTCTATTTCCTTCTCCATTTCGGAAATGGCCGAAAAAGCAAGTGCCGTTTCTTCAAACACCGTACGACTGTCTTCGGTTAGCAAGTGCTGGGGCAAATAAGCTACAACAGTTCCTTTGGGAAAGGAAACTTTGCCTTTGTTAGGCTCGCGTACCCCTGCCAGAATCTTAAGCAGGGTCGATTTTCCTGCACCGTTTTTACCCATGAGGGCAATTCTGTCTTTTTCATTTAT
>JAGPIU010000239.1 GCA_018054805.1 Paludibacter sp.
GTGCTCTCGTTCAAACTGAAAGGAAGCGCCGAAAAAGCCGACAAGTTTATCGACAGTCTGAAACTTATCAGTCACTTAGCCAATGTGGGCGATGCCAAAACGTTGATTATTCACCCGGCTACCACCACACACGAGCAGCTTTCGCCCGAAGACAAAATCACTGCGGGAGTTTTCCCCGGTCTGTTGCGTATTTCGGTAGGTATCGAGCATATCGACGACATCAAAGCCGACCTTGAATTAGCTTTCGAAGCGATAAAATAAAATTTTCTATTCACATGACCAATGGCTTCTTATCGCCTTTGGTCGTGTGAATATTCTTTCAGAAGTCAGAAAGTAAGCTAAAAAACAGATTAGTATTAGCTTTTCATTCTGAAATAATATACTTTTACCCATTGAAAAATATCAATGAAGAAGTTTGCATCCATATTAAGTCTGCTTTTGCTTATGCTGGCCATACTGCAATTCGGAATACAATCCCACTTTTGTCAGGGAACTATTGTATCTTCCGAATTCATTTTTGCGCATAGTATTGCCGACGATAGCATGCCCAATGAATGCAACTCTTGCACCACAACGTCTCAACATGACGCTACTGAGATAAGCACACCCGGATGTTGTGATAATCAGATTATCAGTATTGATGCTGATAATAACTACATCACCAGTGAATTAAAAATCTCCAAACCCCAATATCATTTATTACAGGCATTTTACATTCCCCAAATAGTAAACTTACTGTCACTTACCAGTACTGGTTCTGAAAATAAAAATGTTTATACACGCAATGCAAAATGGCATCCTATTGAGTTAGGACAGTCATTCATCTGTGTTTTTTTGATTTAAAGAGTATTTAATAAATTATGTACGATTCGTATCGTAAGTAAATTATTTAATTATCAATACTATTTATATTCAAATAAACATTATGAAAACAAAACATTTCATTACCCTATGCCTGATTTTGTCAGCAGGTATATTTACAAATCTCTCAGCTCAAAATAAAGTTCTTAAAACTGCAACCTTCTCCGTACAGGGCAACTGCGATATGTGTAAAACACGTATTGAAAAAGCTGCTAAAGTTCCCGGAGTGGTTAAAGCTGTGTGGGATGAAAAGAAAAAACAGCTAACTGTTTCGCACAATCCTGAAAAAATCAGTACTGATTCTATTCAGAAACTGATTGCTGCGACAGGACACGACACACCAAAGTACAAAGCCGACAAAAAAACATACGACAAATTGCCGGGTTGCTGTAAATACAGAAAATAAACTGTATTTCCAAACAATCACTTATTTCCACCGGTTTCAATTCCTGAGACCGGTGCGAATTGTAGTATTCATCAACCCATAAAAACTTAAGAGTATGTTCAATAAATTAGTCAGATACTTTCTCGAAAACAGGCTGATTACATTTCTTTTTCTCATTGTAATAGTAATACTTGGCCTGGTATATTCTCCGTTTAATTTCAAAAGCGGAATATTGCCGCGCGACCCGATTCCCGTCGATGCCATTCCCGATATAGGCGACAATCAGCAAATAGTTTCAACCGAATGGATGGGGCGCTCGCCAAAGGATGTACAGGATCAGATTACCTACCCGCTTACTTCGGCTTTGCTTGGAGTTCCGGGGGTAAAAACCATCCGAAGCACCTCCATGTTCGGCATGTCGTTTATTTATATCATCTTCAAAGACGATGTGGAGTTTTACTGGAGTCGCTCGCGCATTCTCGAAAAACTCAATTCGCTTCCTCAGGGCATGTTGCCTGCAGGGGTACAACCATCTCTTGGGCCTGATGCAACCGCACTCGGGCAGATTTTCTGGTATACGCTCGAGGGACGCGACCCGAAAACCGGAAAACCTACCGGAGGATGGAATCCGGAGGAACTACGTACTATTCAGGATTACTATGTGAAATATGCACTCAGCACAGCCGATGGTGTTTCGGAAGTTGCATCAGCAGGCGGATTCGTCAAAGAATATCAGATAGACATTAATCCGGAGGCAATGAAAGCTTTCAGTGTGACCATCATGGACATAATGAATGCTGTCAAAAAAAGTAATCTTGACATTGGAGCAGAAACCATTGAGTTGAACAAAGTTGAATATGTCATAAGAGGACTGGGATATATAAAGAACCTCGGGGATTTGGAACAATCGGTTGTTACAGTACGCGACAATGTTCCTGTCAGGTTAAAAGATGTAGCCCGGATACATTATGGTCCGGCCACCCGCAGGGGCGGACTCGACAAAGGTGGAGCCGAAGCTGTGGGAGGAGTTGTAGTGTCGCGCTACGGATCGAATCCGGTGGAAGTAATCAACAATATCAAAGCTAAAATAAAAGAATCAGAATCAGGACTTCCACAGAAAACACTGGCAGATGGAACCGTTTCGAAAGTGACCGTGGTACCGTTTTACGACCGCACAGGCCTTATCAGGGAAACAATCGGTACGCTGGAATCAGCACTGACTCACGAAATTCTGATCAGCATCATCGTCATTGTGGTACTGATTGTGAACATGAGAGCCTCTCTTATTGTAGCCGGACTTTTGCCTTTGGGTGTAATGATTACCTTTATTCTCATGCGCTGGTTTGGTATTGATGCAAACATTGTGGCACT
>JAGPIU010000033.1 GCA_018054805.1 Paludibacter sp.
AAAGCATGTGAACGAACTTTTCGAACTCAGCGTGTCTGAGCGTAATATGTTTATGGACGATGTTTGCAAAGTGGCAGCAGCTATTCAGAAAGCTTTTGAACCCGCTAAAATAAATTACGGAGCTTATTCTGATAAGTTAGCGCATTTACATTTTCATATTGTGCCTAAATATGTCGATGGGCATACTTATGGCAGCACTTTCGAAATGAATCCACAAAAAGTATATCTCACCGATGAGGAGTATAACGATATGATAGAGGCTGTGAAAGCCGGATTGGAATAACCCGGTAGCCTTTGTAGATAGGAAGCAAAGTTGTAGCGTCATTTATTGTACGGCAATTTTGCTTCTTTTTTTTTGACACAATAGTTCACATAGAAATTTTCGAAGAATTAAAATGTTTCGACCATATTAGCAAAAAAACATCTCCGATATTTTTGATCTGTGTGTAAAAATTCAGTATAACTACTGTAATTATAGTGCTTCAATATTCGTTGATAATAAGTTCTTAGCTTTTTTTATAAAAAACAATTTCACTTTTTCGACGATAAGCTTGTTTAAATTTATATTTTTGCAAATAAATAAGCCCGTACACAAAATGGAATTGCCACAGGAATTTAAGGAAACGACAGCGCGATTGTTGAACGATGAATTTCCATCCTTTATTGAAGCGCTCGAAACCACTGCGCCAACCAGCATCAGGTACAATGATAAGTCGGAGCCCTTGCTTACAGGCAATCCTGTGCCCTGGTGTCAAAATGCAATTTATTTGCCCGAACGTCCGCTTTTTACTGCCGATCCGCTTTTTCACGGTGGGGCTTATTACGTGCAGGAAGCCAGTTCAATGTTTTTGCAACAGGTAGTGCGCCGGTTTTTTCCGAATGCTGAGACTGTACTCGACCTTTGTGCTGCTCCCGGAGGCAAATCTACATTGCTTGCCCAAACACTTCCGGGGAATTGTTTACTCGTAAGTAATGAAATTATTCGTTCGCGGGCTTATGTGCTGGCCGAGAATCTTACTAAGTGGGGACGCGAAAATACTTTAGTTAGCAACAACGATGCGACTGCTTTCGGAAAGTTAAGACATTTTTTCGATGCGATAGTGGTGGATGCTCCTTGTTCGGGTGAAGGCATGTTCCGTAAAGACAATGCTGCAATTGCCGAATGGTCGTCACAAAATGTAGAGCTTTGCGCTGCCCGTCAGAAGGATATTCTGACTGATGTGTGGGATGCGCTTAAACCCGGAGGATTTTTGGTGTACAGCACCTGTACTTACAATGAGCATGAAAATGAAGAAAATATTAAATGGGCTGCCGAAACTTTCGATGCAGAAATAATACTGCCGGATACTGCGGAATTTCCTGAAATAATGCGTACAGAGGCCGGTTGCCGCTTTTATCCACACAAAGTTGTGGGCGAAGGTTTTTTTATTTCGGTACTTCGTAAAAGCAATGATGAACCGTTTCGCCCCGTTTCAAAATTACAGACAAAAAAAGGCATGAAATTTGTTAAGTATTCAGAGTTGCCTTTTTTGCTTCACGAGCCTGAAAGCAGGTTTTATGTCAACGATAATAATTATGTTCGTGCTTATCCGAAGCCACATTTCGACCGGTTTATGCATCTGAATGCAGTGCTTAACTGTATCGACAGTGGATTGCTTGTGGCCGAAATAAAAGGAAAAGATATAATTCCTTCGGCACAACTGGCTTTGTCCAAAGCGCTTGATAAGAACAGCTGTGTATGTGCAGATGTCGATTGTGACACAGCTTTGGCTTTTTTGAAAAAGGAAAGCATTGTGCTCGATGATTATCCCAAAGGCTATGTGTTGATATGTTTTCAGAATGTGGCATTGGGTTGGGTGAAAAACCTTGGAAACCGTAGCAATAACCTTTATCCGCAAAGCTGGAAAATACGAATGAATTTGTGATGGAAGCTAATAATAGAAAGTTGAAAATCAGTTTTCTGGGTACAGGTACTTCTACAGGCATTCCTCAGATAGCTTGCAAATGTAAGGTCTGCCAATCGACGGATAAACGTGATAAACGTCTCAGAGCTTCGGTGCTGATAGAGTGTGGCGAAGAGAAAATACTGATTGATGCAGGGCCCGACCTGAGAGCGCAACTGCTGGCTGCAGGCATTGTCAAACTTTCGGGAGTGCTGCTTACACACGAGCATTACGATCATGTGGGTGGTCTCGACGATATACGTCCGCTTGGCGAAATAGCTGTATATGCTGAAACGCGGGTGCTTCATCATATTCGTAAGGTAATGCCTTATTGCTTTGCCGAAAAATTATATCCCGGTGTGCCGCGAATTGTGTTGTGTCCGGTGGAGCTGGATGCTTTTAAAGTTGGAAGCGTGGAAGTGCAACCTATCCGGGTTTTTCATGCGAAATTGCCGGTTTTGGGTTACCGAATAGCGAATGCGGCTTATATTACCGATTTGAAAACAATTTCAGATAGTAGTATAGAACAACTTCGGGGGCTCGATGTTTTAGTGTTGAACGCACTTCGTATCGACCAACATATAGCGCATATTTCACTTTCGGAAGCCATTGAACTGGCTGAGAAAATAGGAGCGCGATGTACGTATTTTACGCATTTTAGTCACGATTTGGGACTGCATGCCGATGTACAGAAAATGTTACCCGAAAATATGTTCCTGTCGTGGGATGGATTAATGCTGGAAGTGTAGCGAAAGTTTTTTTATAAGAAATCTGAATTAAATTATGATAACCCGAATGAAAATACTTAACGGTTCGAAAATTATGCTGATGGCTCTTGTGCTGTTGGCTTCTTCCTGTTCCTCACTGCTTTATACTTCGGTGGATATTCTGAAGCCAGCGCGCGTTACCTTCGATCCCAAAGATACCCGGTTGCTGATCGTAAATAACTCGATACCACAGCCGGCCGATTATGGGTATCGTGTTCAGTATTTCAACGAAAAAGCTCAACTCGAGAGTGTAAATACCGATAGCCTTTCGTTGTTTGCTATTGAGTCTTTGGCCGAGAAACTGGCTGAGAAGGAGTTTTTTTCAACCATTACCATTCATGATCAGAGATTAAATAACAGCAATTACTTTTTTACCATTACTCATTTGCCTTTCGACACGGTAAATGCTCTTTGCGATCGTTTCGATTCGGATGTAATACTGTCGCTCGACCGTATCAAAGTAACCGATAAGATAGATGAGTATTTTCTGAATGATGAATATGTGTATTACAGCACGCTCGAAGCGCGTTATGAAAGCCGCTGGAGTGTATATGTGCCTGAGAAATCAACTTATCAGGCAATTAGCCTGCACGATACCATATTTTGGGATGTTCGTTCGCCACAACGCCGACAGGGAGTTAAATCTTTGCCCGATCGCTACAATGCTCTGATTGACGGAGCGCTTTATGCCGGCAGCAATGCTGTAAATAAGTTTATTCCGTACTGGACAAAGGCCGACAGGTATTTTTTTACGGGAGGAAACAAAAAGCTAACTCAGGGAATGGATTCGGTGACAGTACGAAACTGGAAGGGAGCTCTTGAAGTTTGGTCAGCGATACTTGAAAGTAAAGTATCTGCTGCTACCAAGGCAAAAGTGAGTCATAATATTGCAGTTGTATACGAAATTCAGGGCGATATCGATAAAGCAGTTGAACAAACGGACAAAACGCTGGAGTTTCTTGAAAAATCGGCAATTGCAAATTCAAATACTACTTTTACAATTGTGGCTTATTTCGATGAACTTCAAAAACGTAAACAGGAAGCTGAACTGCTCGATAAACAGTTAGGTGACTAAACAGTTTGTGCTTTTTATTCAGCCCAACGTTTCAGTTCGTTGTAGAGTCGTTGCACTGGTAACCCCATTACGTTGAAGTATGAGCCATTGATGTGTTCTACTCCTACAAATCCTATCCATTCCTGTACACCATATGAACCGGCTTTGTCATAAGGTTTGTAATTGTCAAGATAATAATCAATTTCAGCGTCGGTGAGGCGGGCGAAACGAACTTCCGAAATTACGTGGAAAACTCGTCGTTTGCGCAGGCTCGAAATGCAGACGCCTGTAATTACCTGATGTGTTTTTCCCGAAAGTTTAGTCAGCATTTGTCGCGCTTCAGCTTCGTTGGCCGGTTTGTTCATTACTCGCCCCTCATGCCAAACGATGGTGTCGGCAGTGATTAGTAATGTATTGTCCTGCATTATGCTACGATAAGCGTTGGCTTTTTTCTCAGCCAGATACATCGGAATTTCCACACCCATCATACCATTCGGGTAACTTTCGTCCACATCAATCACTTCTATGCGGAAATCGATATCAAGTCCTTTCAGTAATTCGCGGCGACGTGGCGATTGCGACGCGAGAATAATGTCGTAATGTGCGATGTTTTTCAGCAAATTCATAGTTCTCTATTGTTGAATTGGTTTATTTTCTTGTAATTCGGAATTTTTATCGGCACAAAAATCCCCATTTCCAAATTGTAATATCGTATATCAAAAGGTTGAAAAAAGCTTTGTGGTGCATTGTATTCGTCACTCGAAAGTATCAGCGATGGGCCGGCCTTGATCCAGAACATGTCCAGCTTTAGTCCGATTTTCGGAGTAAAAGTAAGCTTTTGCCATGTGTTTCTGAAGTAATAAAAATAGGCATCCTGAGGTGGGACCGCAGTGTAGGTAAGCGCACCTTCGAAGCTAAAGTTGTTTGAGAGAATCAATCCCGTGTGTACTCCGGCAGAAAAACGGTAATCAATAAATGTCCATGCAGACGCATGAATGCCAATAAATGCATCGTAGCCCGATTCTTTTGTGTCGAAATAGCTAAAACTTATTTTTGGCGGATATAAAGCAGTATTATTTTCCCTTCCGATGCTCAGGGAAGTGCCCAGACTAAAGTGATGGTAAAAATCCCTGACTTCATGTGTGTTTACCTGACCGAAAAGATTTGCACGTATCAAGATGAATAAGCATAAAAGATACTTTTTCATAGCAAATAGATTTTTTACTGATTAGTATTTATCATAAATAGCCCGAAAATGCTTAACTGATAGGTTTTAGCCATTAGAAAATAAAAAATAAAGCCATACAATACGCCCACTCCCATTATTGACTTGGTGAGCAACGAAGCCTGATGCAGATTTTCACGATTTTTCGATCTGAAGAGCATAAAGGCTAAAACGAACAATGGAAGCGCTATTCCAAAAATAATATAACGCAGTGTAAGTGTTCCGTCGAAATGTATATAAAAATAATTAGCGGCAAACAAAGCTGCAATGGTAATAGCTATCAGGCTATAAATCAAAAGTTTTGTTTTTTCAATGCCCCACACAATCGGAATTGTACGGCATTCCATTTCCCGGTCGCCCTTTATATCTTCCATGTCTTTGATTATTTCTCTGATAAGAGTAAGTAAAAACGAAAATACTGCAAATCCGGCAGTCCACGCATAAAGTTCGGAGGGTAGGGGAGTTTGAAAAAGCAAATCTCCATATTCATTTTCCAGTAGCTTTACTTCGTTGATGGCCACTATCAGTACAGTGAGCGCTGCTGCAAAGGATATGGTGATGTTTCCGGTCAGAAACTGACGTTTGTAACTGGCCGAATAAAACCAGAGTAAGCCCGGTACCACCACAAAAATAAATGCGAGCGTGTAACTTTGGCTGAAATGCGCTGAGGCAAGTCCGGCCACCACACCTGCACCCGTAAGTGCCTGATAAATGCGCATGGCTACAGTTTTACTTACAGTTTTGTTTACTATCTGTTTTTCGGGGCGGTTAATGGCATCAATTTTTATATCGAAATAATCGTTGAGCACATATCCTCCGGCCGCAATAAGCATTGTGGAAAGTATTAGCAACCATGTGGCTAAATCAATTGGCGCAATTTCGAATCCGTATTTCTGCAGAACAGGCATCAGCACAGTCTGTCGGATGATTAGCTGCACAAATGCTATAAAAATCAGATTGTTGTAACGAATGAGGGTGAGGTATTTATACATAATGTTTTTCAGTCATTTGTGAAACATTTCTACGCTCAGGGGGCCACGGCTTCCCACAGTTTATCGTCGGCCGGACAAGGTGCTGTAATCTGTATCAGCTGTTTCGATACCGGATGTACAAATTCCACATATCGTGCGTGAAGGCTGATCCCTCCGTTGGGATTTGAACGCGGAAAACCGTATTTCAAATCGCCCTTTATCGGACAGCCCATTTTGGCTAACTGACAGCGAATCTGATGGTGGCGACCTGTTTCGAGCTGCACTTCGAGTAGAAAATAATTGTCGGAATGCGAAATAAGTTTGTAGCTCAGCGATGCTTTTTTTGCGTTGGGCACCATTTTGGTGTGCGCCACCGATTTGTTTTGCTTTTCATTACGCACCAGATAGTGTTCAAGACGACCTTCGGTTTCCGCAGGACGATCTTTTACTATGGCCCAATAAGTTTTCTTCACCTCCTGATTGCGAAACATTTCGTTCAGTCGGGTAAGCGCCTTGCTGGTTTTGGCGAAAATAACCACACCACTCACAGGTCGGTCGAGCCTGTGTGTGACTCCCAGAAATACTTCTCCGGGCTTATTGTATTTCTCTTTCAGATATTTTTTCAATGTTTCCGAAAGCGGTTCATCGCCTGTTTTGTCGCCCTGTACTATTTCAGAATTCGTTTTATTTACGGCTATTATGTGGTTGTCTTCGTAAAGTACAGTCATGGGTTAGTCTGTTTTTGTTATTGGTTAATTAGTTAATTGGTTGATTAGTTCATAAAGTTCGTAAAGTCGAAAGTTGTAAAGTTGAGAGTTATACATTTCATCAACCAATTAACTTTACAAACTATACGCTATCCAATCAACGAATCAATCACTCCACGCTGGCGTACAGCTTCGTAAATCAATACACCTGCCGCAACTGATACATTCAGTGAGTCGATGGTGCCGAGCATCGGAATTTTTACCATATTATCGCACAGTCGAAGAATTTCGGGAGAAACACCTTCGTCTTCAGCACCCATTACTATAGCCAAGGGCTCAGACATACTTGTTTCTGTGTAGTTTTGAGAGGCTTTTTCGGTGGCGGCAACCACTTTTATGCCCGACGAAGCAATGAATTTAAGCGCATTCACAATATTGTGCTCACGACATACAGGAATTTTCAGCAGCGCTCCGGCCGATGTTTTTACTGCATCGCCATTGAGTGCTGCGCCTCCTTTAATCGGAACTACAATTGCGTCAACGCCTGCACACTCGCAGGTACGGGCAATGGCGCCAAAGTTTCTGACATCGGTCACTCCATCGAGTACAACGATAAACGGCATGCGGCCTTCTTCGTAAATTGAAGGGATAATGTCTTCGATGTGCTGAAATGTAACCGGCGAAATAAAGGCAATCACTCCCTGATGATTTTTCAGTGTGATGCGGTTCAGTTTTTCGAGCGGTACTTTTTGCACAGGCACTTCCAATCCGTTGAGGGCAGTGAAAAGCTCGCGCGACAGTTCGCTGGTCATATCACGGCGTACCAGAATTTTGTCGATCTCGCTTCCGGCCTGAATGGCCTCAATCACAGCACGAATGCCAAATATCATATCCTTCTCAGGACGTTGTTTGTTCTTGTAGTTTATCATTTGTTTTTTATTTTTTCTTCGAGCAATGCCACAAAACTTTCTCTTTCGGGCGAATATGTTTTGTCGGTTTCAATCAAATGTCTTATCAAATATAAAGCCTTTTCGCTGAGATTCAGCATTTCGGCATTTTTCTGCAATTGTGTAAAGATTTCAGATGTTTCGAGCAGAAATTTCACAAGCTGTTCCAGATACGACAGGCTGAAATGTTGTTTCAGAATTTCCTGTAAATATACGTCGGCTTTCATTTCGAGTATTTCACTCAATGTGTAGCCTGCCAGCTCGCTGAAGTTCTGCGAAGCTACTGCCAGCGCTTTGTCGGCCTGATCGTTTGTACGGAGTCCGTAAATCGACTCGATAACTGTACTCAGATTCTGCGATTTCCGTCTGAAAAAGTCAATTGCAGGCATAGTATTTTGATTTTGGGGTTATTAGTTTGCAAAGATAATACTAAAAAACGGAAAATGCAGAAGTTTTATTTTGCGAGTTAAAATAACAGGAAGTGACTTTGTAAGTATTTGAATTATTTTCTCAAAACAGGTATATGTACTCAAAAAAAACAGACAGAAATTACATAATTTACAGACATATTGTATCTGTAGATTCTGTAAATTCTGTCTGCGAAAGTATTATTCCGAAATAACAATCAGATTGCTAAAAGTCTGTGTTATCCTAAAATGCAATTAATTGTCATTCATTAATTTGAATTTGTCGAGCAACCAGAAAACCAGTGAAAGTACAATGCCGGCCACAGCTGCAAAAGCCATTCCTTTAAGTTGTACACTTCCAATGTTGATAGCTGC
>JAGPIU010000240.1 GCA_018054805.1 Paludibacter sp.
ATGTTGCCATCTGCTTCTGTGGGAATTCATACTTCGGTGTTTGAACCAATTCATGGCTCGTATCCACAGGCTGCCGGCAAAAATATTGCCAACCCGTTGGCTACAATTCTGTCGGCTGCGCTAATGTTCGAATATGCATTTAATATGATGGACGAAGGAGCGTTGATTCGTGAAGCGGTAGCTGCAAGTATGGACGCCAATGTGGTGACCGAAGATATTGCAAGTGCCGGAAAAGCCTTTTCTACTTCCGAAGTAGGGGAGTGGATTGTGAATTATATCAATGCGAAATAATTCTGTGTTTTTTTATGATTGATAAAGGTCACCTGTCGGCAATGCTGTCAGGTGATTTTTTATACATAAACGGAATGATGCTAAAAAAATCAGGATTCAGAAAAAGAGAAAATTCTGGTTTCTGAGCATTGAAACTTATGTCGGTTCCAAATATATTTTTGATAATGTGAATGGGAAGTTCGGAGCAGTAGAATGTTGTTGTGTCACTTATATTAAAATCCCCATCGAACGGAATTTTTTCTTTCAGGTAATAGCGGGCGTTATCGGCTATCTTTTTGCTGTTTTTATTCCTGAAACGGACAACTCTCACTGTTTCAGGTCTGCTGTCGTTTAAAAATTCCTCAATACTACAACTCTGCATGCCGTCGTAGTCCGAAACCATTTTCGATAACGTATGTATCACATAAAATTCTCCTTTTTCGTTTTTGTCAAGAATTCCGCAATGTGAAATACTTACTGTGTCTTTTAATTGTGAGGTAATGATGTCGCTGATGAGTCCGTAGCTTTTTCGCAGGATAATATCGCCCGGCTGAATAGAGTCGGTATGGTAATAAAACAAATCTGTTGTATCCCGAACAGGCTTACACGCCATTACGAAATACAACAGAAATGATATACTTAAAAAATGCTTTACTTTAGTTTGTAATCTACCAGCCACTTGCCATCAACTTTTACAACCTGTAATTTTTCTTCCTTTGCATCAACGACTTCGCCTTTGTCAAGGTCGAGGCTGCCGTGAACAATTAGAGTAACTTCTGCTGAATTTTCATCTTCGGCTACCACTACGCTTTTTTGCTCGATAGTAACATCGGCTTTTTTCATTTCGTCTTTCTTTTCAGCTGCAAATGCTGCAATAAAGTCGATAGTTTGTTTGGTCTCATCGGTGCAATATTGTTTTGCGCCTTCAAAATCGGCAGTGTAAACTGCTTTTATAAATTTTTCGGCCACAACTTCGGGGCCTCCGCCTCCCGAACAAGCTGCAAAAGCGAGCAGAGGCAATAATGCGAAAATAATTCTCAATTTTCTCATAACATTTATTATTTAAGATTAGTAACGGGCGGTAGTGATCCGCCTTGTGATTATCAGCGGTAAAAATACGAATACTTTTGTGTTAAAACAAATAAAAATAGCAGTTTTTTTATAAAAAAACTGCTATTGTGCTTTATAGTATCTCAGAATGCAACTGCTGTTGGGTGATTTAACCTTTTGTGAGCAGGTAAAACACTATGCATAGGCTTGTAAATGCTTTTTAATGAGAAACTACATTCGTTAATTCTTCATTCTTAATCACTTCAGGAATTCCTGAATTTCTGTTTCCAAATCGGCAGGTTTGGTTCGGGGAGCAAATCTTTTTACCGGTTTACCGTTTTTGTCAATTAAAAATTTTTCGAAATTCCAACGTATGTCATTTTTACCTTCAAGCGGAAGAGTTTCCTTCAGATATGTGTACAGAGGATTGGTTTCATCGCCATTCACTTCAATTTTATCGAATAGTGGAAACGTAATATTGTACTTTGTGTTGCAAAAGTTTTCAATTTCTTCGGCAGTGCCCGGTTCCTGACCCATAAACTGATTACACGGAAATCCGAGAATGACGAGTCCTTTGTCTTTGTATTTCTGATAAAGTGCTTCAAGGCCTTCGTACTGTGGTGTCAGACCGCATTTGCTGGCAGTGTTTACTATCAATACTACTTTTGCATTGTAAGTGCTGAGCTTTTGAGTTTCTCCTTTTATGGTCTTTACTTCAAAACCATAAATATTGTCAGCTTTTTGAGCCTGAACCGAAGTCAGGGTTATGAGCATAGTGGCGATGAGAAAGAAGATTTTTTTCATTTTGTGTTACTGTTTTTCTGCCTTTTCAAGCAGATGAATTAGTTCATATAATTTATTTTTCAGCATTGCTGCCTCCTCCATTTGTGCCGGAGATATGTCGTTACTAAGCCGGTTCATTAGTTTGAATGGTATTTCGGCAGCTTGTTCGCGCATGGCTCTGCCGCTATCGGTAAGCGCAACAAGTACCTTGCGCTGATCAGTTTTCGATGGTGTTCGCGTAATCAGCTGCATTCCTTCCATACGTTTTAGTAACGGGGTCACAGTGTTGGTGTTCAAAATAAGCTTCTCGGCTATTTCATTTACCGTTTGCTCATTGTTTTCCCAAAGTACCATCATTACCAGATATTGCGGATATGTAATTCCCAAAACATCAAGGTCTTCCTGATAGGCTCTGATGATCAGTCGCGATACTGCGTAAAATGGAAAGCAAAGCTGATTTTCGAGTTTTAGTTGTTCGTAATTCATTGTAATTAATTCTAATACTG
>JAGPIU010000034.1 GCA_018054805.1 Paludibacter sp.
ATTGTTTTTTGCTGCTCCTCTGATAGCTGATTTCTTCAGTCAACCTCAGTTAAAGAACCTTAGCAGGGTGATTTTTCTTGCCGTTATTTTTAATTCTCTTTATCTGGTTCAGTTTGCTCAGCTTAACCGATCGATGGATTATAAAAAGCTGGCCAAAATTAATATATTTTCCACTATACTGAGCGGGACTACAGGCGTTGTGCTTGCTTATACGGGCTTTGGCGTGTGGTCGCTTGTATGGCAACAGGTGTTATTTCATCTTTTCAGATTCATTTTCTCGTATTTTATGGTAGGTTGGCGTCCTTCTGCAATCTTCTCATTTTCAGTTATTAACGAAATGTGGCGATTCAGTATTAATTTGCTGGGGACTTCGGTACTGAATGTAATTTTTAATTATATCTACATTTTAATTCTCGGTAAATATTATCCCAAAAGTGAAGTTGGATATTACGTGCAGGGAAATAAACTGAACGAGACTTTTATTTTTACTTTCCAGTCGATACTTATTGGAAGTAGTTACGCTATGTTTTCGCATATTCAGCACGATGAAGAACGATTCAGGCGCATTCTGAGGGAAATGAGTCAGAAAACGGCTATGATCACACTTCCTGTATTGCTGACCATGATTGTGGTGGCAGCACCGCTTATTGAAGTGGTTTGGTCAGCAAAGTTTTTAGCCTCGGTACCGTATTTCAGGTTTCTGTGTCTGGCCGGTTTGTTTTTGCCTTTGTATTCGTTGAATATCACAGCACTGAATGCACGTGGTGAATCGCGTACTACTTTCCGCATTGAGATGTTTAAAAAAGCTATGATTTTGTTGTCGGTTTTTATTGCATTTCCTTATGGAATAGAAGCAATGTTATGGGGTTATGTGGCTTCGTCGATACTGGCATACGTGGTTTCACTTATTCAGATAAAGAAAAATCTGACACATTATCTAACCCATCAGTTTCAGGATGTATATTTGAGTCTGGTTGCCGGCCTTGTTATTGCGACTGCTGTGTTTTTTGTCGGACTAATTCCTCTTCAGGTGCATCTTATGCTTACACTTCAGTTACTGGTGGCAGCTGTACTTTATCTCATAATTGTCCGACTGTTATTTCCGGAGCTTTTTCGTAAAGTGCTTCAAGCTTTACGACAGAAAATTGAAAAGAATAACCGGGCGTTTTAATGGTATAAAATCATCCAGCTATCAATTGTGTTTTTCCACCGACTGAGCATTGAAATTGGCTCGTGATTGTGTTGTGCTTTCAATTCGCAGCTCTTATAATTGCGTACTATTTCAGTGAGTTTGTCAGGTAGTTCAGCAATTGAATTCACCTCTTCGAAATATACTCCCGATTCTTTAAGTTTTTTGTAGGGTAACCAATTACCTGTAATTACCACATTGCCTGCAAAAATATGCTCCTGCATTGAGCCTGAAAACTGATCAGTGGTTTGTACCTGAATCATTATGTCGGTTGCTTTTCTTAGAAGAGCGACCTCTTTGTTGGAAAGATATTTGTCTATAATGATGGCTTCGAAGCCCGATTGCCCGATTGCAGCTAAAACTTCCTTTTTATACTCAACCGAACCTCCGTAACTCAAAGGGAAAACCAATTGAATCTGATCTTTTATTGTGTGAATTACGTTTTGCCTGAGTGCTTCAAGTATTTTCAAATGTTGTTGACCTTTCGACAAATTATAACCCACAGCTACAGACAGACGGTTATTATCCCAGCCAAGCTCTGTTTTACATTCGTTTTTTTGAAGTTTCAGCTCTGATATATTTTCGAGTGGTGAAAGTCCGAATCTGCATTCGTAAAGATTTGGCTTGGGCCAGTTATAATTTTTTTTGAAAAACTCGAGCGATTCCTTATTCGTAAAGCTAATGCTATCAGCGTGCTGACAGCTTTTTCTGAAAAGAGATTTATCAATTTTGAAAATACGATACAAATCGCTTCCCCAAATGGTTAGGATAATCTTTGAATTCGTCCTTTGTTTTATTAAACCTATCAGGCTATAAATCAATGGGCTGATAAAGTGAAAATGTACATATTGATAGTCACGTAATTTGCTGATTATGTGAGCGTAGAAGAAGTGTAATACTATTCGTCTGACACCTTTGAATTTGTAAAATGAATGATAGGAAGGAAAATCAGACAATGAAATGACACGATTGTAGTAAACCTGATTTTCAGGTTTTATTTCTGTGAGTGTCAGAATGTCAATCTCAAAATTGCTTTTTGTGTTTTTGAGCCACAAAGCATAGTTTGTGATAAAAATGCTGTTAGCATCACCTACCAGCAAAAGTCTGATTTTGTTATCGGGCATAATTTTCAAGGTATTCTTTCCATTCGCCAATATCTTTCCACGATTTTTCGCTTACGGGAAATACACCCACTTTTTCATTTTTAGCAAGTAGTTTTTCAATGAGATGTGTGATGTGGAAAAAAGTGTTTTCAGGAATTTCATTCAGCACTTCGGGCTCAAGAATATACATTCCGCTATTTATTTTGTAGGTTATTTCAGGCTTTTCGACCAAACTTACCAACCTGCCATTTTCGCTGGTTTCAACTGTGCCGTATGGTATATGGTAATGCTTCAATGCAGCAACTATTGTAATCAAATTCTTCTGTTCCCGATGATAATCGAGTATTTCAGAATAATCCTGCTCGATAATTATGTCGCAATTGCTTACAAAAAAAGTCTCATGAATAATCTCTTTCAGCAATGTTAAGCTTCCTGCCGTTCCCAATGGTTTATCTTCTTTAAAGTAGCTGATGTTGAAATTCAGTTTTTTAGAGTTCAGATAATATTCAATTAAATCGGCTTTGTAATTTACCGATAAATAGAAATCCTCGCAACCATGACTGTTGAACCTGTCGAAAATATGTTCGAGAATGGTTTTTTCGTCGATAGGAATAAGTGGTTTTGGGATGATATTGGTAATAGGTTTTAATCGCGAACCAATGCCACCGGCCATAATTACTACAGGCAGATGAAATTTCTTTTTTGGTTGGGGTTTATTGTCTGAGAAAAGGTCTTCCCAGAAATATACCTTTACAATATTGTTGTTGTCGTCGATTACCGGGCAAAGTTCCATTCTGAAATCGAGCATCATCTGTCTGATTTCTTTCTCAGTGTCGTCGGTCTTACCTGTTCTGATATTTTTACGCAACACTTCAATCACAGCTGTATCTAAACTTTTGTTGCGGATAATGGCTCGTTGTATATCGCCCGCACTCAATAATCCTGCAAATTTGTCGCTGTCCATTACTATCAGTAATTTCTTGTCGATCAAATCCATTTTTTTCAATGCATCGAGCAGTGAATCTTCCTTGTTTATTGTTCTGTTGCGCAACATATTATCGTTTTGTGAAAATTCCTGATTTAATGATATTTTTATCGACTCTGATGCCCGAAGGAATAATTACTCCATCGCAAACACTGATATTGTTGTTTACAACGGTATTGCTTCCAGTAAAACAGCGGTTGCCCATAGTGACCGATCCGTTTAAAACAGATGCGGTGGATATATGGCAAAAATCACCAACCGTTGCATCGTGTTCAACCAGGCTTCCTGTATTCAGAATGCAGCAATTTCCAATTTTTGCACAGCTGTTTATCAGTACATTATGCATTATAATGGAGCCTTCGCCAATTTGTGCATGTTTGCTCACATAAGCCCTTGGACTTACAATGACAGGCAGTTTTCCACCTGTGTTTTTTATTCTCTGATATAATTTTTCTCTGATGGCAGTCGATCTGATTTGTCCTACAGTAATCAGAAAACTATAGCCTTGATTTGCAAACGATTCAATTAAATCGTCGTCGCCAAGCACAGGGTAGCCAAGTATATCAGCATTGATATTGTCGGTTTTATCAAGTATTCCGGCAATTTGAAACCTGTCGTCAAGTTCAATAATGTCGATACAGGATTTACAATGCCCTCCACCACCTACAAGTACTATGCTTTCTTTTTCCATTTTTGTGCTTTCTAAAAAATTACAGAACTCGGGATATTCAACAGTCTGTCGGCAATATAAATTGCATTACTTAAATCGCCGTGTTGTGAATTTTCGTACATCTTTAAGCGATGCATTAATTCCCACGAAGGTCGTGTCATTATTTTTGATGCATTGCTGAATTCCAGGAAGGCATCACGTTCTTCTATGTTTTTGAAAACTATGGCATTTAACCAGTAATTCGACTTTGCATATTCCGGTTCTTCAACGAACTTAATATCAATGCTTTTAAAAAAGTCTTTGTAGTGAATTGCTAATGATCTTTTTCGCGCAAGAAAGTCGTTTATCTGTTCAAGCTGAGCCAATCCCAGCGCAGCATTGATGTTCGGCATTCGATAGTTGTAGCCAATTTCATCGTGCACAAATTCCCATTTATGTGGCACTTTTGCCTGTGTGCTCAGATGCTTTGCGCGCGCAGCCAGTTCATCGTCGTTGAATAAAAGGACTCCACCACCACCGGTCGTAATTATTTTATTCCCATTGAAACTTATAACTCCGATATGTCCTAAAGTACCTGTGTGCTTATTTTTATAATAACTGCCCAAACTTTCGGCAGCATCTTCAATGACCTTAATGCTGTATTCCGAACACACAGCCATTATTTCGTCCATGTCGCACGGATGTCCAAAGGTATGCATTGGAACGCAGGCACTTATACGCGCATTTGTGTGTGTGTTATAACACTCTTTTACACTATCCAAAGTTCTGATTTCAGCGTTTTTTTCGAGCCAGTTTCTGAGCGATACTGCCGAAAGGCCAAGATTGTCGGGATCAATGTCCAAAAATACAGGATCTGCATTGCAATATCTTATAGCGTTGGTGGTGGCAATGAAAGTTAAATCCTGAGTAAGAACCTCGTCGCCCTGCTTAACACCCGAAATTAATAGTGCCAGATGAAGCGCATTTGTGCCATTTACACAGGCTATAGCGCGTTTTGCGCCGGTAAATTCAGCAATTGCTTCCTCGAATCGGTCCACATATTTACCCACGCTCGAAACAAAAGTCGAATCGATGGCATCGATCGTATATTTCCGTTCGTTTCCTGTGAAAACAGGTTCGTGCAAACCAATAAATCCTTCGGGTCGCTTGAAGGTATTACGAATAAATTCGGCCGTTAATTCAAATTTCTTATTCATAAAAACTTACATTTTGCTGTCGAGAAACTTATCTTTGCGAATGTACTCAAAATTCGGTATCATCTCAAAAAACAGATCAATAAGTTCTTCGCGTGTCCAGCTTTTTCTGTTTTTCATTTTTTGAATTTCAGCGCTGAAGAGTTGAATTTTATCGTCGTAAATTTCCTGATTGTTTTTGATTATTCCTATATCTGTGAACCTGTTGGTATCCAATACCTCATTCTCAGTAAAAAACTCTTCATAGTCTTTTTCGCCCGTAGTATTACTTTCGCTGAAATAACATGGCCAATAACCTTTCTCAGGCATTTCGGTCATGTTATTTCGTGCTTCTTGTTCGCTGTTGCAAAGAAATGGTTTATAACCCAGAGAATCGAGATATCTCACAGCTATGTCCGAAAACGTAATCATATGCTCCGATTCATCAAGTTTTGGGAAAAAAATATCTCTGTTATCACCAAAAATACAGGCCATAAGGCAAAGCTGACCTGATTCCTCGGGTGTAACAAAATATCTCTTTACATCGTTGGGAGCTACAATGGGCTGGCGTTTCAATATGCGTTGATTGAAACTGTGCAGCAGTGAACCGTCAGAGAATGCTACATTTGCAAAACGGGCTGTGGATATTGGAATTTGTGTGCTGAGTTTCATTAAATACATTTCCATTATCCTTTTTGATGCCCCCATCATATTAGCCGGATTGGCAGCCTTGTCGGTAGATACACAAAAATATTTCTTTGTGCCTTTTTCTATTGCATGTAAAATCGTTTTTTCGGTGTTGAAAATGTTTACATCTATCATTCTCATCAAAGTGAACGGGTCTTTTTCGCTTCTCACATGTTTGAGCGCTGACAGATTTAATACGAAATCATATTTCCCATCCGAGTTTATAAAGCTCTCGTATTCTATCGAATCCACATCAATGGCAAATGTTTGAAAATCGCCATCGATGTATCCGTACTTACTACGAATGTCGCGAACAAGTTCAGCCAGATTATTTTCGCTAATGTCCACCACATGAAGTTTGGCCGGATTTCGTTTGAAAATTTCGCAGGTTACTGCCTGACCAATGGACCCGGCACCACCAACCACTAAAAATGATGATGTTGAAATAATGTCATTGAGAAGGATGTCGTTTTTTTGAATATCCTCAGCAAATAATGATTTTGAACGACCTATAAGTTTTAATATATCCACTTTTCGAAAATTTTTTGATTACAATTTTCTGATTTCTTCTACCGCCTTTTCTGCCGCTTTTCCATTTCCGTAAAGATCGATGCTGAAGTCGGATGTTTTTGTTTTGAAAAATTCGTAGGCTTCTTTCAGCTTTTGAGTGTCGCTGCCTGTGAGTATATTGAACCCGTTTTCGACCAGTTCGGTCCATTCGGTTTGTTCGCGCAGGGTAATACAATGTTTACCAAAGAAATAGGCTTCCTTTTGTACGCCGCCACTGTCGGTGATAACCATGTCGCAGGATTTGAGCAGCATTATCATGTCGAAATATCCAACGGGTTCGATAATGGTAAAGTCCGGCAGTTTGTAGGTTTGTGCGAGTATGTTGCGCGTGCGTGGATGCATGGGTACAACTACAGGTATTTCCTTGTTTATTTCGGTAAGTCCGGCAATGATGTTTTTTAAATTTTCAGGATTGTCGGTGTTTTCCTGACGGTGTATGGTGCCCAGAATGAATTTACGAATGCCGATTTTTCGTACAATGTCCGATTTTAGTTGGGCTTTTCCGGCATAATACATGGCTGCATCCTGCATCACATCTCCGTTTTTAAAAATCTGAACCGGCATATTATCGAAACCTTCATTTTTCAGGTTACGAATAGCTGTGTCGGTTGGGCAAAATAAAGCCGTGGAAATACGGTCGGTGAGGATTCGATTAATTTCCTCAGGCATAGCCATATTGAACGAGCGCAATCCTGCTTCCACATGCACTACCGGAATATGCAGTTTTGCTGCCGCCAAAGCACCTGCAAGAGTGGAATTTGTATCACCATATACCAAAATACCATCAGGTTTTTCGTTTAGCAGAATTTTCTCTATACCTTCCAGCATTCGTCCGGTCATAGCGCCATGCGAAACGCCGTGAATGTCCAGTTGATATGCCGGTTTTGGTATTTCCATTTCGCGAAAAAAGACTTCCGACATATTGGCATCGAAATGTTGGCCTGTGTGGATGATTTTTTCGTCGATACCAGCAATCTGAAACTGACGACTGAGCGTGGCTGCTTTTACAAACTGCGGACGAGCGCCTACTATGGTGATTATTTTTTTCATGTGATATAAATTCACCCCTAACCCCTAAAGGGGAATAGAGAATAGTTTGTATAATCTGTTCAAGTTTTTTCTGCTGATTTAGATTATACAATAACCTTATTGTTTGTTAGTGTTTTAATTAACTCTGCTAATTCTCCGGTAAGCGATTTACGTGAGAATTTTTCGATAGAACCTGATTGTATGTGTAACTGATTGTTTTTGTATTTATTATAAAAATCGGCGATGACTTCTTTGGCTTTTTCCACATCGTCGAAATCAACCATAGTGCCTGCTTGTGTCTGTGTCAGGATTTCTGCTGCATCACCGTCGGTTGGTCCAATACCCAAAATCGGACGTTTGGCTGCAAGATATTCAAAAAATTTGCCGGTAAGAATTCCTTTCGCATTGGCCGACTGATTGATGAGTAACATTAAAACCTGCGACGATTGTTGACGTTGAATGGCTTCATGATGTGGCAGATAATCGGTTTTTACCAGATTATTGCTTAATCCGCAGGCATTAATTTCTTCTAAAACCGAAAAATCAGTTTTCCCTATCAGTTGAATTTCTAAATCGATTTTTAAATCTGCATTTTCCTTTACCAATTCGCTTAACGCTTTCCAAATCACTTTCGGATTGCGGGCTGCATTAAGAGTACCAATATGCGAAATTGTAAACTTCTTATCGGCTTCAATCGCTTTTGTGCCGGTATCGTCGGTATCGAAACCATTTGGAATCACTGTCAGCAGTTTGGGATTTAAAATTCTGAACTCTTCTTCCATTCCTTTAGAAACAACGACTACAGCATCGGCTGTCTGAATCACCTTTCGCTCCAAACGATGATGCGTTCTGTCGGCAAACCATGTCAGATTCAGATCTTTGTAAAAGTCGATATTAGTCCAGGGATCACGAAAATCGGCTATCCATTTTAGTCCGGGAATGTTTTTTTTCAGTCCCAAACCAATC
>JAGPIU010000241.1 GCA_018054805.1 Paludibacter sp.
CCGGGAATTTCGAGCGCCGCATTGTAAGTCATAACGCGCCCCGGAGGCAGAAGTCCCTTTTCCTTGTCGAGAATAGCCCTGAGAATGATATCAGTATTCACCAAACCCTTCATCAAAATATCAGCTTCGCCTTCGCGTACCATGCGTACAGCCTCAAGTGTAGCCTGTTTTACATCTGGCATATCGATAATATGAATAAAAGGTGATGGGTTGTGTTCGAAAAGTTCGGGCGATTCGATAGCCGCCACGTCACCAATCAGAAAAGCTTCCACTATTCCCTTTTCCACAGCCATCAACACCGCATCGAGCGTATGCGAGTCTACAGCATTGGCCACAGCCAGTCGTTTACGGTTGTTTACACTTTGTAAATGAGCAGTTAATTCGGCAAAGGAAGAGATTCGTTTCATCTGATTTTACTGTTATTATAAGGCAAATGTAATTATATTTTTTAAGTGAAACAATTCTGAAGGGCATATCGTTTTACTGTATTAATGCTTTGTTTTTTAATAAATTACAATCACCTTAAAAGTTTATTTGTTTTTCATTTCAAAAGTTTTTAATTGTATGCGAAAGCAATTGTTTAGTTTCGAATTGTCACAGATAAAAAAGTAATATTTTTTCAAAAAAATATTTTGCTCCCCGAAGAATCGTTAAACTCTTAAGTTTGGAAATAATGAACTCGTCTTGACTTTTTATAATGTCACTCCTACGGAGCTATTTTGCACAAAGGGCTAATAATAACTACCATAATTATGCTCCTAACGGAGCAATTTCTTAGCTTCGGAGAAGCGACATTATGGTAGAGTTATTGATTGTAGAGTATTTTCAGAGCTCCGTTAGGAGCGAAATTATATTGTGTATAAAAAGTCAAGACGAATTCAAATGCTAAAACAATAAAATCCGGCTATTATTTTCGATCTTGACAGATTGAAATTTAATAATAAGAGATTTCTGAGAGAACACTAATTTGTAATTGCCCCAAACCCCTAAAGGGGATTTGAATTACTTTAGTCTATGATAACAGGATGACATTGTTCAATGAAAAATATGTATTTGACTTAAAAAGACGATACTAACTTACATTCCCTTTAGGGGCTTGGGGCAGTGGAAGTGTTTGTAATACACAGCCGTAAACCTCTTTATATGTTTGGAATTACTTTAGTCTGCTTATTAATTTCCCATGCACATATTCTCACAAAGCAGGATTAATTTGATAAAGAAAAATCCCAACAAAGTAACAGTCTTTAATAATGTCGGATAGCTTTAACTAAAAAGCGTTTAGATGAGATGCGGTACAAATTTTTCTTTGTATCTTTGAACGCTTTTTTAAGCAAAAAAGAAAAGAAAAAGAGAAATAGTAAGTTATAACTGTCAAATTGAAACAGCTGCAAGTAAAATTGTCGTACGAAGGACAAATTCTTGTGTGAGTTTTGTTTGATAAAAAAAATCAAAAATCAAATTTGAACGCATGAAAAACTTCAAATTACTGAACAATGTTTTCGGCTGGGTGGCTTTTGCCATAGCTGCAGCCACATACCTGATGACCATGGAGCCCACTGCAAGCTTTTGGGATTGTGGTGAGTTTATTTCATCGGCTTACAAACTCGATGTGGGTCATCCTCCCGGAGCACCATTTTTCATGCTTACCGGACGGTTCTTTTCACTTTTTGCATCCGATCCTACTCAGGTAGCGTTAATGGTAAATGCATTATCGGCATTGGCCAGTGCTTTTACAATTCTGTTTTTGTTCTGGACCATCACCCATTTGGCCCGTAAAGTAATTGTAAAAAACGATAACGAATACACAACAGCCAACATTATTGGTATTTTGGGTGCCGGAATGGTGGGCGCACTGGCCTATACCTTCTCCGATACTTTCTGGTTTTCGGCTGTCGAAGGCGAGGTTTACGCTTATTCGTCGCTGTTTACTGCTGTGGTTTTCTGGGCCATTCTCAAATGGGAAAACATTGCCGACCGTGAAGGTTCCGATCGCTGGCTTATTCTTATTGCCTACCTGATGGGACTTTCTATCGGTGTCCATTTGCTTAACCTTCTGGCCATTCCGGCCATTGTGCTCGTGTATTATTTCCGCAAATATACTCCGAGTACCAAAGGTGTAATTGGCGCCATGCTTATTTCAGGCATCATTTTGGCTATTGTGCTTTATGGTATAATTCCGGGATTTGTGGAAGTAGCCAGCTGGTTCGAACTGCTTTTTGTCAATACACTCGGATTCTCGTACAATTCAGGATTGTTTGCTTATATCATTCTGACCATTATATCACTTTCGTGGGCGCTTTACGAAGCCAACAGCGAAAACAGTCATATACGCTTAACCATTTCGTTTATATTGGCGGTGACACTGGTGGGAATTCCGTTTTTCGGAGCGCACATCGTGCTTGGAATTCTGATTGTGGCAGCTTTGGCATTTCTGTTTTATTACAAAAAACAATTTATCAGCCGACGCTGGCTTAGTACAGCCCTGGCCATGATCACCGTTATTTTGGTTGGATATTCGTCGTACACAGTGATTGTGATTCGCTCGGCAGCCAATCCGCCTATGGATCAGAACTCGCCCGACAATGTATTTG
>JAGPIU010000242.1 GCA_018054805.1 Paludibacter sp.
TCGGCCAGCACAACCAAACAGGCAGGAGCAATAATCAGAATAGCCTGAGTATCGTACACCGGAGCCTGAAATTTAGGTAGCGCAAGCCATGCAGCATTGGCAATGGCCTGTGTGTCGACCATTCCCATTGTGAGTGCCAGAATATAACCTGCCACTACGGCAAACAAAATGGGAATAATCTGCAGGAAACCGCGGAAAAGAACCGAACCTGCAATTCCGGTCAGAAGTGTGAACATCGACACAATCACAGTTTTCGTATCGAACGTAAAGGGCTGTACCACATCGCCTACGTTGGCGGGCCATGCTGCAAGTCCGGCCTGACGTGCAGCAACCGGAGCCAGTTCGAGACCGATAATGGCCACTACCGCGCCCATAACAGCCGGTGGCATTACCACGTCGATCCAGCGAATGCCCCATTTATACACAATAAATGAAACCAGAATAAAGAAAAGTCCGAAGAAGATAAAACCCGACTGTGCATGGCTGAAACCTCCATAGCTTGTGCTGATAAGCATTACAGGAGCAATAAATGCAAAGCTCGAACCCAGATAGGCAGGAATACCGCCTTTGGTAATAAGCGTGTAGATAATGGTACCGATACCATTCATTAACAGGGCAATCGACGGGTCGACACCTAAAAGAATCGGAACCAGAATAGTGGCTCCGAACATAGCGGTGAGGTGCTGCAGGCTTAGCGGCAAACTCTGTAGCAATGGTAATTTCTCGTGAATACCAATGGTGCGTTTTTCCATAAAATAGAAATGATGATTTTTGATATTGTTACTGTTTGTGAATTATCGGACACAAAAGTACAAAAAATGCTGAAATAGAGAATACTGTTTCGTTTGAAAAAAAAGAAATAAAAAACCCGGACTGACTTGCCCGGGTTTAAGTATGTTGCTTAAATGTATAAACAATCGAAAGTTTGATTAATAGCGTGCCGAAACAACATTCCAGTCAACCAAATCCCACAATGCAGCAATATGGTCGGGACGACGGTTACGGTAATCAATATAATAAGCATGTTCCCACACATCGAAAGTGAGCAGCGGTGTAAGGCCTTTGGTGATAGGATTACCGGCATTACTTTCTTTTACAATCGAAAGTTTTCCTTCATCATCCTTTACAAGCCACGCCCAACCGGAGCCGAAGAGTGTCACGGCAGCTTTACTGAATTCATCTTTAAATGTCTCGAACGATCCGAAAGCATTGTCGATAGCTTTCGCAAGAGCAGCTGAGGGTTTTGAGCCTTTTTCGGGTGTGAGCGTCAGAAAATAGAAATTGTGATTCCAGGTTTGAGCGGCATTGTTGAAAACCGGACCTTCCGATTTCTTAACGATAGTGTCCAGATCGGCATTCTCAAATTCAGTTCCAACAATCAGATTGTTCAGATTGGTTACATAAGTCTGATGATGCTTAGCATAATGATAGCTAATGGTTTCCTCGCTGATAACCGGTTCCAGCGCATTGGGCGCATACGGAAGTTTGGGTAGTTCAAATTTCATGTTTTTGTTGTTTTATTAGTTATGTCTATATAGTTATTGATAGAAAACATACTCTATTAACGCCACCAAATGTGATTTTGTTTGAATTTATCGTTGTTTTTTATTAAAATAAATTTCAAATTTTGTTCATATGTTTTATTATTAGCATCTTTGTGTTCGATATAAAACAGAAAACAATTATATTAATAAATTATGAACAAAGCAATCAGATTATTTCTTGCACTGGCAGTAGTAGCTATGGCTTCAACTGCTTGTAAATCGAAACAAAAAGTGGCCGAAATTACCGGTGCTAATATCACTGTAGGAAGTACTAACGGGTCTGCAACTACTGTAACTCCGGCTCCTGTGACCGAGCCAACAGTTTCGGAAAACGAAGTAACCCGCAACGAATCGTTTACTCTTTCGGAAGGTGATGCTTCAGCATTGAATTCGAAATATCATGTGGTTGTGGGAAGTTTCAAAAGCCAGACAAATGCCAAAGGCTTACAAAACACACTGAATTCGGAAGGAAATAAAGCACTTGTGGTAATCAACGAACAGGGAATGTATCGCGTGATTATTGCTTCGTTTAACGAATACAGTCAGGCAAAAAGTCGTATCGCTCAGATTCAGGAACGTTTTGCCGACGCATGGGTGTTGGTGCAAAAACGATAAGTTAAAGAATTTCATTACGTTTAAACCAAAAATATCCGACGGACTCTATGTGCCGCCGGATATTTTTTTTATGGCTGTATTTTTGATTTTGAATTACAGTCCGAAAGTTTCGGCTACTGCCTGACAAACCACTTTTCCTTTTACAATATTCAAACCTTTTTCAAGATCGGGATATTGTGCACAGGCTTTTTCCCAACCCAGATTGGCTAATTTAACTGCATAAGGCAATGTGGCATTGGTAAGCGCAAGTGTCGAGGTAAAAGGCACAGCGCCCGGAATGTTGGCTACGCAATAATGCTGTATGCCATCCACCTGATACACCGGATTGGCGTGTGTGGTTGGTTTTGAAGTTTCGAAACAACCACCCTGATCGATGGCTACATCGACCAATACCGAGCCTGGTTGCATTAGTTTAAGCAT
>JAGPIU010000243.1 GCA_018054805.1 Paludibacter sp.
GAATCATACTGCGTGAACCTGTGAAATAGAGCATGGTTAGCATGGCTACAGCTGCAACAAGGATAATTATGGCTGTAAGGTATTTTCCATAGCGTGGAGCGTATTTATTATACAAGAAAGGTAATGAGAAAATGGCTACAACCAGTATTGTGTTGTAGTAAAGGCGGTGTTTGATATGCGAAATCCATATTGAAAAGTTTTCGGCATTAAAGCCCTTCCAGAATGCTTTGTCGCCTGAATTCAGAAAGTATTCCACATTGTTCAGATAAAGAAGTGTCATTGAATACGACAGCACAGAAACCAAAACTCCCACCACCAGACTTACTAGTATTGTAGAGGTTTTATAATATCGGTTGACACCAAAAAGTGCCACAGGTACTATGGCCAGGAAGGACATTTGTCTTTCGAGTATTGAGAGGCCGGCTTTCTTGTCCTCAGCCCATAGAATTGAAACCGCTTCCCATATATAGAAACCAGCCAACATTAAAATTATTATTTTGGATTTATCGAATGAAAAATTGCTTTTTTTCAGAAAGCGTCCTTCAAGTAGCCATGTTCCCAGCCATGCGACCCACAAAATATTAAAAATACGATTGGGGAAAGCAGCCGAAAAGGCTACAGCCAGCACCAGTAAATAGTTAGTGAGGCTGATGATTTGTTGATATTTATCGGCAATTTTTTTTAATTCCATAAAACAGTTTTTTAATCGTAATAGCCCGTAAGTGTGAGCAGGGATTTAAAAATTCGCGTGTGTAATTTATTGAATTTGTTGCGGTTCCCTAATGTTGCAAAATCTGTTCCGGGATTATGATATGTAAGAGTATCTCTTTTTCGCAAGTAATCCTTCCATGAGTTTCCTTTTTCATGACTAAACGAGCCGCAACCTTCTTCGCGTGCCTTTTGCCTTACTCCAAAGCGATTCTCCATTTGCTGCGGAGAGCGAAACTGGTAATGCATCACTCTGATTTGTTTGTGATATGTGAGTCCGCACGGCTGAGGCTTGAACTGGTCAATATTCCATTTAAGTCGTTTGCTGTGGCGCAGGAAACGTACTTCGGCCCATGTTTGCGGGTTGTGGTAACGGATTTTATCTTTGTCGGTTTCAAAGTTTCCGCTGAACTCAAATTCGGCCACATCCTCTTCGGTAATGTGAAAGTCGATACTGGCTTTCGAAACCTGTTTGAAGCGTTTGGGAATGCTTTGCAAAAATTCGCGGGGCGACTCCACGTAAAACTCATCAGCATCCATACGAATGCACCACCAATCGTCGTCTGTCATTTCGTGTTTGAAGGCATCGAACATTAGTGCACGCAAACCAATACGGAAAGGTCGTCCGTCCTGAGCAAACGGAATAATGCATGGGTGGAGAGACGCCATATCGTTCACAATTTCCCATGTGCGGTCGGTGCTGCCATTGTCGAGTACGATGAGTTTGTCGCTCCACTCCGCAGCTGCTTTGAGTGTAGATGCAATAATATCTTCCTCGTTTTTTACCAGCATTAAACTGTATATTTTCATTGGGCGGTTGATTGTTTTTCTATTCCGTTTTTGCAAATATACTCGTTGTTTTCTTTTTTCTGTTGCATGATGGCTGCATTTTCCAATTGACTAATCCAGTTTTCCTTGTGGTGCAAATGGTATTGTACAGCCAGATTTCGTACTGATTTATGTGTAAATCCGGCCATTTCGAAACGCCAGCTCAGGTCAATGTCTTCGCCAATAGCCGGCAAAATATAATCTTCATCGAAACCATTGATAGTCATAATCATATTTTTTGAGAATGACATATTGCAACCTTTCAGGTAGTTTAGTTTTCTCATTTTAGGTAAAAAACCCCAAAATCCATAAGGTGAAATAAACAAACCTTCTTCGGTAAACTTCATTCCCTTGCGAATGCCGAAAAATGCCTGACGAATTCGACCGCGCACAGTTTCGATATTTATTTTACCTGAAAAATAGTCGTTTGTGGTTTTCGGATCGAGTTTTACGCGTTTTCCACTCAGGATTTTTCCTTCACCGGCATTGGCTAAATGCATTTCCACGAATCGCGGGTGTAGTATACAATCGCCATCGATAAAAATCAACCAATTGGCGTTCGCAGCTTTAACAGCGGCATTGAGTGCTTTGTTTTTTCGCCAGCCCTCGTCGGGTTGCGTCAAATGCTGATATGGATGATTGAACGAGTAATTTTCGATAAATGACTTCATTTCCGGCGAATCGCCATCTTCCGTAATAATAATCTCGAAATCGGATTCGGTTTGATATTTTGTTGAATCGAGTACAGCTTTCAGAAATTCAGTATTTTTGTAAACAGCCACTATCAGCGAAGCTTTGGGCTTTGCCGAATTTTGTTTACGAACTAAATATCCGCGTATTTTTCCTATAAACTCATTTTTTTCGTAATAACCGATTGCATTTGTATCGGCTTTGTAGCTTTTTCCGGCTGTTGGTGATTTTGCCGAACCGTAAAAGCTCAATACTTCGAGTGTCTCGTTTTGCCATTCGAATGTGCGAATTCCGGTTTCGCCCTGTGCAGTTTCGAAATTTTCAGGAATATTATACACAAATTCTTCATAAC
>JAGPIU010000244.1 GCA_018054805.1 Paludibacter sp.
GTGGATTTGGAAGCTAACGGGGCTTCATATTGCGATCTTGATGGAAAGGCTGAGAGTATAAAGATTGACGTATCCGGAGCTTCGAAAGTAGAGGCTGATCAATTCACAGCACGCATCGCAAAAGCGCTGGCCAGTGGCGCTTCGAAAATAAGAATTGTAGCTACCGAAAAATTGGATGCAGATGCTTCAGGTGCTTCAGAAATCAGATATGGCGGTTCACCTGTCAATATCAACAAAAGCGAAAGCGGGGCAGCAAAGGTAAAAGAAGACTGATTTTCTTTAAGGCTCACAACATTATTACATCAGTGCTGACTATGTTGGTACTGATGTTTTCGTGTGTAGCCCACACAATCAGTGGCTTATAGCTCCGCGTATATTCTACAATCAACTCCGCGATAGATTGTTTCAAAATGTCGTCGAGACCATTAAGTGGTTCGTCGAGCAAAAGCAAATCGCTTTTAGCAACCAATGCACGCGCCAACCCTGCGCGCTGCTGCTGTCCACCACTTAGCTCATGCGGAAAACTATCAGCTTTTTCTATCAAAGCAGTTCTCCCGAGCAAATAATCAATCTCTTCTTTCTCATTTTCAGATATATGCAAATAATGCCCAAAGGCAAAGGCAATATTTTCGCGTATGGTAAGCCAGGGCAAAAGCCTTGTGTCCTGAAACGAAAATGCAACTGTTTGAATATTCGTTTTGTTTACGAAGCCTTTATCTGCTTTATAAAGCCCGGCCAAAAGTTTCAAAAGCGTGGTTTTTCCTTTACCTGAAGGCGCTTTCAGTAAATAGATTTTTTCTGAAATCAATTCTAAATTCAAATTCCGGAAAATTTCATTTGAGCCTAACTTTTTGGAAATAGATTTTATTTCAATCGACTTTAGGTTGTCAGTATCAGAATTCCTGACATTATTTGTCTTTTTAATATGTTTTGGTTTTAAACACCACATTCGTCTGCCTGATATTTTCTTAATCAGAAATTCAAACAGAAAACTCACGGAAACAGCCACAAAAGTCCACGCAATAAGCTCTGGCACATTGATATAAGCCTGAGACTCCTTCATGCGACTGCCTACCCCTGAGATTGGCTGTGCCAGTACTTCGCCTATAATGATGGCTCTCCAGCCAAATCCTGTAGCTGTAGCCACACCTGCAAATATCAGATTTTGTGCAGAGGGAATATATATTTCGCTCAAAAGTTGTAAACGCTTACTGCCAAACACCTTAGCCATTTCAACCAAACGAACATCCACTTGCTCAAAACCACTGAGCATATTCTGATAAAGTACCGGAAACATTGTTAGCAATGCAATAAAAACCGGTAAACCATTGGGCGAAAACCACAACAATGCAATCAGAACCAGTGAAATAACAGGAATGGAGCGAATCACAACTAAAAATGGGCGAAAAAATGCCCTGAAAAATGCATTAAAATGGGAAAGTAAAGCCAACGAAAAAGCCAGTACGAACGAAACTCCAAAACCAAGCAAACCACGGAAAATTGTGGATAACAGTGAAGTGTAAAAATCAGTTTCGGTGAATAATCCGGCAACGGCCGACAACAAAGCAGGCACACCCGGAAAAATATCAGGATAAGCTATCAGCATTGAAGTAATTTGCCACAAAAGAAGCAAAACAATAATTGCTAATAGGGTAGGAAAGAGCCTTTTAAATTTCATTCTACCGTTTCTATTGAATTTATAAAATCAAAAACAATTTATTGATAAATAAAGTCTCTGACTTTGGTTTTACCACCTGTGGTCTCGGGATTGAAATCATGAAATATCTCGAGATAACGATGCGTTTCACGTTCGATGGCAAAAGCACTTACATAACGTATATTGCACAATGGTAAGGCTGTAAGAGCCGTTTTTTCATCGGGCATCATGCCTTTTGCAACCAGCATTCGCGCTGCTTCTTTTGGCTGATCATTTATAAAATTGCAACTCATGGCATAGGCATTACTTACTTCGGAAATCAATTCGGGATGTTGTTCGATAAAACGATTGCTCACCACAAAAGCGCTCTGAACAAAAATATCCACATCCGAATTTCTGAAAAACTCCTCACATTCAAGTCGTTCCACAATATGCATATTTTTATTTTTGGTAAGTAACATACTCACCAAAGGCTCCGAAACCACAGCAATTTCAGATTGGTTTTGCATCAATGCCTGCGCTACTTCCTGATTTCCGGTGTGCGAATAATCATATTTTACCTGTAAAATTCCCTTACGCTTAATTTCTCTTTGCAGCAAAACATCAGGCGTTGCACCTTGTCCGAATACCGATACAGTTCGTCCGCTAAGGTCTTCGAACAAATTAATGTCCTTATTATTTGACACAATATACAATGTTCCCCATACCGGACAGGCAATCATGCGATAATCTACGCCACGATTAAAAAGATTGGCTGCCATCACAGTAGGCAAAACAGCAAAATCAAGTTTGTGACGCATCATCATTGCCTGAATTTGCTGAGGATCGCTTTTTACTATGAGTTCAATCTTTCTTCCGTTGATCTGTAAAGGTTTATCTATTAATCGTATGGCACTTATTGCTG
>JAGPIU010000245.1 GCA_018054805.1 Paludibacter sp.
CGCCTGAAAAAGGAAGCTTCGTATGTGAGGGTGGGCGAAAAATCTATTTCCGAACTGGTTTTGCTGCCTGTGACCAAACTCAAAGAATTTTTCGATACACTTGAACTCAACGAGCAGGATGCATCCATCTCAAAACGATTATTACTGGAAATCAATAATCGAATTCAGTTTTTACTCGATGTGGGTTTGGGTTATCTTACACTCAATCGCCTTTCTAATTCGCTTTCGGGTGGTGAGAGCCAGCGAATAAATTTAGCCACATCGCTTGGAAGCAGTCTGGTGGGCTCGCTTTACATTCTCGATGAACCAAGTATCGGACTTCACTCGCGCGATACGCATTTGCTTATAAAAGTGTTGAAACAACTTCGCGACCTGGGAAATACAGTGGTTGTGGTGGAGCACGACGAGGAAATTATGCGTGCAGCCGACTTTATTATCGATATCGGACCCGAAGCAGGACGCAGAGGTGGTGAAGTGGTTTTTCAGGGAAAAATACCTGAAAACGGATTTGACATTACCAAAACGGATACTTCTAAATCGTATACATTAAAATATCTTACAGGCGATGAGAAAATTGATATTCCCACTGGCCGACGCAAATGGAATAACTATATCGAAGTGCTTGGTGCCCGCGAGAATAATCTGAAAGGTATTGATGTGAAATTTCCACTCAATGTAATGACGGTGGTCACCGGAGTCAGTGGCTCGGGAAAATCATCTCTGGTACGTAATGTATTTTACGCTGCGTTGAAAAAGCATTATGGTGGTGTGGCCGATCGTACCGGTAAGTTTGGAACTCTGCGCGGTTCAATGATGCTGGCCAAAGATATTGAGTTTGTGGATCAGAATCCGATAGGGCGATCAACGCGATCGAATCCTGTGACTTATATTAAGGCTTACGACGAGATACGTAAACTTTTTGCCGACCAGCAATTGTCGAAGCAAATGGGTTATTCGGCTTCGTTTTTCTCTTTCAATACCGAAGGCGGACGATGCGAGGAATGTCAGGGCGAAGGTACAGTGACTGTGGAAATGCAGTTTATGGCCGACCTTGTACTTGAGTGTGAACATTGTCATGGTAAACGTTTTAAGCAGGATATTCTGGAAGTACAGTACAAGGAAAAAAATATTTTCGATGTACTTGAAATGACCGTCAATCAGGCTATTGAGTTTTTTGGAGCACAGAGCGGGAATACCGAGAAAAAAATTGTAAAACGCCTGAAACCGCTTCAGGATGTGGGAATCGGGTATGTGAAGCTTGGTCAGTCGAGCAGTACGCTTTCGGGTGGTGAAAGCCAGCGTGTAAAACTTGCCGCATTTTTAGCTAATGAGAAGCCCGAACCTACTATTTTTGTATTCGACGAACCTACTACCGGTTTGCATTTTCACGACATAAAAACCTTGCTCAAGGCTTTCGATGCGCTTATTGCCAAAGGGCACACGGTGATTATTATTGAGCACAATATGGAGGTGATTAAATGCGCCGACCACATTATTGATATTGGTCCCGAAGGTGGCGAACGTGGTGGCAATCTGGTTTTCGAAGGTACGCCCGAAGCGCTTGTGGACTGCGAATGTTCGTACACCGGAAAATTCCTGAAAGAAAAGCTTTAATCTCGTTCAATGCAGATGCAACATCTCGAAATACAACATAAGTACGCCATTTTGCATTGTGCCTTTCAGGTAATTGCCTCGGCTGATGGAAGTATCGATGAAGATCGTGACTACGAAGCAATCAGTTTTTTGCTTGCTGAACTTGGTTTTTCGTCGGTTTATGCCTGGGATAGTGCGCTGAAAATAAATCCGCACGATGCTTTTTATCATGTGTCCACGCTCGACAATGAGGCAAAAGCTGTTTTCAAAAATATGATGCTGAAAATAAGCACTATGGCCGGAAATGAGAAACTACGCAAAACCTGCGCGGAATCGGTGTTTGAGTTGTGCGGGATTCTAATTTAGTTTGTTTAAACAGAATTATTTGAGAGATTAAAGTTGTTTCTTTATTGGGATTTTTAGAGGATTTTGCCTTGTGTCCCATATAGAAAGTATAATTATTCTTTGAGGCTCAGTTTCGTAAAAAATAAGATAATTCTCAACAGACAGGGCTCTAACACTCGAAATATCTGTTTTAATTCCTATTTCGGGATGCTTTTTGAGAAGCGCTATATTTTTATTGATTTTAGTAAATATTTTTATTGAGTATTCAGAGCTTTGATTTCTGGATTTATAGAAATCAAGAATCTCAAATAATTTAATTTTGGCTGAATTTGACCAGATTATTTCTTTTCTCTCCATGATTCAAATTCTTCATTCAAATCTGATTCAGCTACATACAGGCCATTCTTAATCTCCAATTGAGATTGATAAACTTCTTCCTTTTGCTTTGCACTCAATTCAAGTACAGTTGATTTGCTTTTTAAATCAATGATTGTTTTTAGTGCATTCAGAAAAACTTCATCATTTATTTCCGAAATCTGATGTATCAACAGCTTTTTTAATTGCAAAGTGGTCATATTGTTTCTTTTTTAGCAGATGTAAACGCAAAAATATGAAAT
>JAGPIU010000035.1 GCA_018054805.1 Paludibacter sp.
GAAATAACAGAAAGTGTAAAACGCTAAAGGAGAATCAATTTCATGGCTGCATTTAAACGCATATTGCTAAAACTGAGTGGAGAGTCGCTAATGGGCGAAAAACAGTACGGAATCGACGAGAAACGTCTGGGCGAATATGCACAGCAGATTTCGGAAATTGCAGCTATGGGCGTGCAGATTGGCATTGTGATTGGCGGCGGAAATATTTTTCGCGGACTGAGCGGCGCTTCAAAAGGCTTCGACCGTGTGCAGGGCGACCAAATGGGAATGCTGGCCACAGTAATCAACAGTCTGGCACTGAACTCGGCCCTACAGGCTGCCGGTGTAAAATCGCGCGTACTTACTGCCATTCGCATGGAACCTGTTGGTGAATTCTACTCCAAGCAAAAAGCTATTCAGAGCCTCGAAAACGGCGAAGTGGTGATTCTTTCGGCTGGCACAGGAAATCCTTTTTTTACTACCGACACAGGCTCGTCGCTGCGTGCTATCGAAATTGAAGCCGATGTAATGCTCAAAGGAACACGTGTGGACGGCATTTACACTGCCGACCCGGAAAAAGATCCCACAGCCACCAAATTCGACGAAATAACTTACGACGAAATTTACAACCGCAACCTCAGGGTAATGGACCTCACAGCCACTACCATGTGTAAGGAAAACAATATGCCCATTTATGTGTTCGACATGGACACTCCCGGAAATCTGAAAAAAGTAATGGAGGGGGAAAAGATCGGCACATTGGTGAGAAACTAAGAGCTAAGACAGTTGACAGTTGATAATTGACAATTGACAATTGACAATGAAGAATTAGGAACGCGTGATTAAATGAGAATCACTTCCTGTACCGAAAATTTTCAAATCTTCAAATTTCAAATTTTCAAATCCAAACACGAAACGCTAAACACAAAATAACAAATAAAATCATGCAAGACGTAAAACCCATACTGACTGAAGCAGATGAGAGCATGGAAGCTACTCTGCTTTTTCTTGATGAATCATTGGCGCATATTCGCGCAGGCAAAGCCAATACGCGCATTTTGGATGGTGTAAAAGTAGATTATTATGGTTCGCACGTTCCAATTTCGAATGTGGCTACCATTACTACTCCCGATGCGAAAACTATTTCGATTCAACCCTGGGAAAAAGGTCTGATTGCTGCTATCGAAAAGGCTATTATTAACTCGGAAGTGGGCATTATGCCAATGAACAATGGTGAAACAATTCGCCTTAGCATCCCTCCATTGACCGAAGAACGCCGTAAGCAATTGGCCAAACAAGCCCGTCACGAAGGCGAAGAGGCTAAAATATCGGTGCGTAACTCACGTCGCGAAGCTATCGACAAACTTAAGAAAATGATGAAGGATGGACTTCCCGAGGATGTGGAAAAAGACGCCGAAGGTTCGGTACAAAAAATTCACGACAAGTATATCAAAAAAATTGATGATATGCTGGCCGACAAGGAAAAAGAAATTATGACCGTTTAATGTAAACTTCGGTATAATTTAGGTTATCATTCATAGATTTAAAGAACGGTCAGTCATTCCGCTGTGGGATGACTGACTTTTTATCATTATTTAGTCAATGAAATTCAGGTGTTTCTTGTTACTTATCATGTTTTCGGTATCGTGGCCAGGCTTTGGCTCCGACTCTGTGGCTGTACGCAAAAGCCTGTTTATCATCCCGCATCCGGCTTATCAGCAGGAAACAAGCTGGTCGGTGGGCGTGGCTGGTGGCTATTATTTCAAAAGCAAGGATATTAGTCGTATAAGTTCTATATCGGGTAGTGCGGACTATACTTTGCTCAATCAGTTTATTTTCAATATTACGCCCAAAATATTTCTGAACAATAACAAATGGTATTTGTATTCGAACCTGAATTTCAGAGATTATCCCGATTTTTATTATGGCATTGGCAATAAGCCAACCGGAATTGAACAGACTTTTACATCCAATATTTTTAATGTAAGTTTGCAACCACAATATGCACTGACAAAAGAAATTTACGCAGGTGCAATTCTGGCAGGGCGATACGAAACCGTGCGTACCGACGAAAATTTTACTTTGGTGCGCGATCGTATTTTTAATGAGTTCGGCTCCGAAGGTTGGGAAAAACCTTTTTACAGCATTATTGCAGGGCTTCTGTTTTCGTACGACAGTCGCGACAGTCAGTTTTATCCTTACAAAGGTTTGTTTGCCAAAACAAGGCTTACAGGTTCAAAGGCTGGTTTCGGAAGCAGCCATTCGGTAACCGACCTGAGCGTGGATTTTCGAAATTATCTGCCCGTTTACGGACAACATGTGCTGGCATGGCAGTTTTATTACGAAGCGGCATTCAGCAAAAACGAAATTCCGTTTCAGCTTTTGCCCACACTTGGTGGTCGCGATTTAATGCGCGGATTTCGTCAGGGCATGTATCGCGACAATGTGATGATGCTGCTGCAAACCGAATACCGCATTCCGGTGTACAAACGAATTAAAGCAGCTGTATTTATGTCGGCAGGCGATGTAATGAATAGCAGCACTTATCATATCGACAAGCTGAAAGTGGCTTACGGCGCAGGTTTGCGTTGCCGGCTCAACGATGCCCGCGTGCATCTCCGTGTCGATATTGCAAAAAACAATTATGGCGACAAATTGCAGTTTTATATAACCGCCACCGAAGCATTTTAACTCAAAGCAAATACAGGCATGAGAGGATTAGTAATTAAAAACACAGGCAGCTGGTATCAGGTAAAAAACACTGAAACGGGCGAAACTACCGAATGTAAAATAAAGGGAAATCTGCGGTTGAAAGATATCCGCAGTACCAATCCTATTGCGGTGGGCGACTTTGTGCAATATCTGATAAACGACGACGGCACAGGTATGATTTCGGACATCGACGATCGCCGGAATTACATTGTACGTCGCTCTTCGAATCTTTCGAAACAGTCGCACATCCTGGCTGCCAACCTCGACCTGGTGGTACTTGTAGCCACTATTAATTACCCCATCACTTCCACTACCTTTATCGACAGGTTTCTGGCATCGGCAGAGGCCTACCGCGTACCTGCCTGCATTGTGATCAACAAAGTGGATCTTTACACAAAAGAAGAAATTGAATATCTGGAAGCCATAAAGTATTTGTACGAAAGTCTGAATTATCCGGTGTTTGCCATTTCAGCCAAAAATTCGCAGGACATTACCGAGGTGACAAATTTCCTGAAAGCCAAAACAGCTTTATTTTCGGGAAATTCGGGTGTGGGAAAATCTACTCTGATCAACGCTATTGCGGTTCGACCGATAGCTAAAACAGGTGAAATATCGTCGTATCACAATAAGGGAATGCACACCACCACTTTTTCGGAAATGTTTGAATTACCCAATGGTGCACACATTATCGACACTCCGGGAATCAAAGGTTTCGGGTCGGTGGACATGGAAGCCGGTGAAATAAGTCATTACTTTAAGGAGATATTTCAGGTGAGTAGCAATTGCCGGTTTTCAGACTGCACACACACCACCGAACCGGGTTGCGCTGTGCTTCATGCTTTAGAAAAGAAACTCATCAGCCAGTCGCGTTACCAAAGCTATTTAAGCATGTTAAGCGATTTTGAAAGCGGAAAATATCGATAAAATGAATAAATTTTCCTTTCCCACTTACAATTTGTTGCTTTTTTTGTTTCAAATCAGAAAATAATTAATACATTTGCACAATAAAACATACTAACAGAAACTTAAGTTCGTAAAACAGAGTAAAATAATCATATCATGGGACACCATCAAATTGACAGACTAGACAAAAAAATCCTCCAGCTTATTTCGCAGGATGCACGAATTCCCTTCCTCGAAGTAGCCCGTGAATGTAATGTATCGGGGGCAGCTATCCACCAACGTATTCAGAAACTCAGAAATACAGGTATCATTAAAGGTTCCGAATTTGTGATTGACACCTACAAAGTGGGATTTCAAACCTGTGCTTACATCGGTATTACATTGAGCGACGTAAAACTATTTCCGGCTGTAGTTGAGGAACTTAAAAAGATTCCTGAAATTGTGGAATGTCACTATGCTACCGGTAAATATTCGATGTTCGTAAAAATTTACGCCAAAGACAACCGTCATCTGCTTCAGATCATTCTGGACCGTATGACGCCGATTAAAGGCATCGCACATACCGAAACGTTCCAAATTTCGCTCGACGAAATGTTTCGTCGTCAGCTTTCGGTGTTCGAAATCGAAAGCAGTGTGGAGTTTACCGAAGAAGAAGACTAAATCTATTCAAAATTCAAATAAAAAAACGTCGTGAATCTGTCTCACGGCGTTTTTTTATTTCTCAACCCTGCATTTCAGTCAGATATTTCCAGTATCGCTGAGGCAAATGCTGACGTTGCAGTTTTGGATTGATGCGTTCTTTTATGGTCAGCGATTTGAAATAAGCCTTCCACATTTTCTGAAAAAGCTTTTCATCCTCGGCCATCAACTTTTCATCAAGACGACCTCCCCGAAAAAGCATATCATTGTCGAATGTAACTTCGGTAATATTTCTCAGATCGTAATGAAATCCATAGTTTCGCCCCGTATCGTAAATTATCCATTGCTGATCGGCAAAACGTTCTTTAAAATGTGAGGTTATCAGCGGCAGACAGTTGGTGTCGGGCGCAATAGCCGCGAAATACAGATTATCAGCAGCTTTCTGAAAACGTACAAATTCTATCATTCGGTGCTTTTCGGTATTTACCCGTTTGGCAACACTTCTTACTGCAAGCACATCATCGTCGGCAAAATTCATTTCAATGGAATGCTGACTTTCAAACACTTTCCTGATATATCTGAAAATCACCATATCGCTTCCCTCCTCTTCCGACAGCCACACATACCCGAGCATATTTCGCGATACGGACATGAGCTTTTTTTTAAGGCCATTCCAAACCCTTTTCGATTTTTCGGTGTCAGTCACCACATCGAAAATATCGCTTGCAAAAAGCGGTTCGATATCGCCTTCAGCTATCAGCATTTCGGGAAATACTTTTCGGTTAAAGGCATCGAAAACTGCAGTCAGGAGCCCATCGAATGATTTATCGTAGCGAAATACCTGCATATCAATCGGGGAAGATTAAAGCTGTTTGTGCCGGATGCGGATTTTTGCTGTTTACTTTGGGTTGAGTAAGCAAGCGACGCACATATTCAGGACTTGTATCGTTTACATTGGCTGCGCTAAGTTCGTTGCAGCTAATAAAATACTGCGCTTTTTTCAGCACAACACCCATCTTTTTCAGATCTGTTGTCTTGAGTCGGGCATATCTGCGGCTGACCACAATCAATTTTGCCGATTTTACACCAATCCCGGGCACCCGTAGAATATCGTGATAATCAGCTTTATTTATATCTATCGGGAATTTTTCAGGATGTCGCAAAGCCCACGCCAACTTGGGATCCACTTCCTGATCGAGCATAGGAAATTTATCGTCCACAATTTCGTCCACGCCAAACTCATAAAAGCGCATCAGCCAGTCGGCCTGATAAAGGCGGTTTTCGCGCACCAAAGGCGGTTGCTTCAGGGCAGGCAACCTATTGTCGTAACTATTCACCGGAATATAGCCCGAATAATACACACGTTTCATGCTTGGCCGCCCATACAGCGAAGCCGAAGTAAACAGAATATCCTTGTCTGTTTCGCTGGTAGCACCCACAATCATTTGCGTACTTTGTCCCGCAGGCACAAATCGCGGCGCATATTTATATTTATTGCGTTCCTCACGACTTTGCAGTACGCCCTGCTGAATAAACTGCATGGGCTTAAACACACTCGCATGATCCTTTTCCGGAGCAAGCATTTTCAGATTTTCTTCGTTCGAAATTTCAATATTCACACTCATACGATCGGCATACATACCAGCTTGCTGCACCAGATGTTCGCTCGCGCCCGGAATGGTTTTGAGATGAATATACCCATTGAAGCGGTGAATATTGCGGAGATCGCGCACCACAGCCACAAGGCGCTCCATAGTATAATCGGGATTGCGCACCACACCTGAACTCAGAAAAAGTCCTTCGATATAATTACGCCTGTAAAATTCAATAGTAAGTTCCACCAGTTCCGACACCGAAAAAGTAGCGCGTGGAAGATCGTTGCTGCGTCGGTTTATACAATAAGCACAATCGTAAATACAATGATTGGTCAGCATTATTTTGAGCAACGACACACAGCGCCCATCTTCGGTAAAGCTATGACAAATGCCCCAACCGGCAGTATTTCCAATACCACCGGGCGTACTCTTGCGCGTAGTTCCACTCGACGAGCAGGACACATCGTACTTTGCCGACTCCGCAAGAATCTTTAATTTATCAATCACTTCCTCCTTCACAGGATACAAAGTAAAGGAATTTAATGTAAAAAAACGTATTGATAAGTATTAAAAAAGCGGCTTGTTGATAAATATTTAAAACACAACACATCAATAGTTTACACCTTAAATTATTTTTTTATCGAAAAATAACTAAAGCATATACTGCTCTTTGCGGAAGGAGAAATAATGAGTAATAAAACGAATAGCAGAAAACAAAAGAGGAGTTCCCATGACCACATAAAAAACCGACATATAAAGCATTGGAACTAATCCAGTGGTACGTAATGTGACTCCCAAAGTAATCATTGACGCCATCATAATGTAGGATCGAAGATTGAAGAAACTATAGAAAGGCTGTCGCTTTTTCTCCAGATTTTTGATGCGATGAATATGCTTTGCACTAATACGGATAAACATAAAATAATAAAACAGCACGCCGGCCATAAATCCGCCAACAAGTTTAAGCCAGAGCACCCAGCCTGAATCAGGAATCCCGGCAACACCTCTGCTCAAAAGCATAATGCCTGCAAAGGCCCATACCATCGCAGCTAAAAGCAGCAATGACGATTTGGAAATATGTGGTACAAATTGTTTTAGCTTCACTTCGGGAATTATTTTAGGGCGGCAAAAATAATCAATTTCCAGCGAAAGTCGACAATCAGATCCGAAAAGTTTTTTTGCGATGAGATTTTTTTGCTACTTTTGTACTAAATTTGAGATAGAAGTTTTTCTCAAGACTAAAACCTCGCTGAAAAAGAATATCAACAGTCCGTAAAAAACAGAAAGATACCATTTTACTCATTCCCAAAACTCAAAACAAAACTGTATGAAACGCATCCTGATTATCAATGGTCCCAATCTGAATTTATTAGGAAAAAGGGAGCCGGGAGTGTACGGAAATCAATCTTTCGATGAGTATTTTCAGGTATTGAAAAAAAAATACCCCGATGCTGGTCTTGAATACTTTCAGTCGAACCATGAAGGCGCGCTGATTGACAAAATTCACGAAACGGGATTCAGTTACGATGGTATAGTGCTCAATGCAGGCGCTTACACGCACACATCTGTGGCCATTGCCGATGCCATTCGTGCAGTGACGACTCCGGTGGTGGAAGTACATATCTCCAACATTCACAAACGTGAGGCCTTTCGCCATCATTCGTTTCTGAGTGAAGCCTGCAAAGGCTGTATCGTAGGTTTCGGACTCGACTCCTATCGTTTGGCCATCGAATCGTTTGTAAACATCTGACAAACAACGACTCAAAAAATTTATTATCCGATCATAAACCTTCCACACTTTCATGTGTTTAAGGAATAGAAAATTAATTACTCCTGTATGACAAAATCGACTAAAATAGTAGCTACCATTAGTGACAAACGTTGCGATGTGGATTTCGTTCGTGAACTTTATATCGAAGGTATGAATGTGGTTCGCATGAACTCGGCTCACCTGAACAAAGAGGGTTTTACAAAAATCATTACCAATGTACGCGCTGTAAGTAAGCACATTGCCATACTAATGGACACAAAAGGTCCTGAAGTACGCACTACAGTGGCTGAGAACGATGCCATTGAAATTAAATCGGGCGACATTGTGAAAATTACCGGGAATCCCGATCTTGTATCTACTCACGAATGTATTGCCGTAAACTACCCGTTTTTTGTGCGCGACCTTAAAATTGGCGACGATGTACTTTTCGACGACGGTGAAATAGACCTGAAAGTACAGTCGAAAACCGATGACTATCTGCTTTGTGTGGCTCAAAATGAAGGCACGCTTGGAAGTCGCAAAAGTGTAAATGTACCTGGAGTGCGTATCA
>JAGPIU010000036.1 GCA_018054805.1 Paludibacter sp.
ACATAAGCTGCCTTCAGGTGTAGTTGCTTTTGCAACAAGCGTTCGTTGCTGTAATCGAAACCAATACCGTTTTCGAGATACAGATAATGACTTCTCTGGAAAATAAGCCCGGCCCTGAAATCATGCGGTTTCGACTCCTGTGCACTTAATGGCAACAGAAAAAAGGCCAGGAATAAAAATGGAGCAAATATCTTCATAATAAATAATTTTATAAGAGGCTGACTCAAAAACCAAAAGCACATAAACAGAAATATTAAGCCGCCCCAACCCCTAAAGGAGGCTTTGACATATTGAAAATAAAGAAGTTACGTTATACAAACCAAGCCCCCCTTTAGGGGGTTGGGGGCAGATACTTATTAGTTTTTATTTGTTCAGATGCGATCCTTCGAAATTCAGGAAATTGCCGCAATATTCTCTTCGTTGATCATTTCCTTGGCACCTGCCAGATAAAGTCCTGCAATGCGATCGGCGTATCGTTCTTCCACTTTCCCGCGCATAATTTTCATGGTACTGTTCACCAATCCGTTTTGCTCGGTAAAAGGCTCTCCAATCACAGCCACAGCTGCCGGCAGCCAGCGTTCAGGAAACATTCCTTCAAATTTTCCGCCTTTGCGGTACTCGTTTATTTCGCGCTGCAACTTATCGAGCGCCAGTTCTTTTGCCTCGCGGCTTTCCCATTCGAGATGTGGTTTTTTACGATGCACATAACGCTTCAGAGCTTCTTTGTTGGGCACAATCAGCGCAGTAGTGTAAGGATCCTGATTATTGTGGAGCACCACCTGGTCGATAAAATACGAACTGTCGGCCAGCGATTCTTCAATGCCTTCGGGACTGTATTTTTCGCCATCGCTCGAAATGAGCAGACTTTTGAAACGGCCCACCACATAAAGGAAGTTATCTTTGTCCATATATCCCATGTCGCCTGTATGCAACCAGCCCTCCCTGATTGTTTCGGCTGTGGCTTTTTCATTTTTATAATAGCCGGCCATTACATTTTCACCCCTGATCACAATTTCGCCTTTTTCGTAAAGCGGAAGTTCATTGCCTTCGGTATCGCATATTTTGAGGTCCATAGGCGTAACCAAATAGCCCGACGAACCAAGCTTATGACGTTTCAGTCCATTCGACGAAATAATCGGTGTAGCTTCGCTGAGCCCGTATCCCTGAAACATGGGAATACCAATAGCATAATAAAAGCGCTGCAAATCAATGTCGAGCAAAGCGCCACCTCCGATAAAGAAATCGAGCTGCCCACCGAAAGCTTCTCGTACTTTGCTGAAAAGAATTTTGTCGAAAAGCCACAAAAGCGGTTTATTCAGCATTTGTAGTCCCTGACCTTTGTTGAAACCTTCTTTGTTGTACGAATACGACATTTCGAGTGCATTATTGAACAACCAGTTAATTACCGGACCTTTGGCCCTGATATTGGTTTCGATATTTTTACGGAAACTTTTGGCCAAAGCAGGTACACTGAGCAATAAATTAGGCTTCAGTTCTTTGATATTGATCGGAATATTTTTCAAAGTTTCCATTCCGGTTCTACCTGCCTGCACAGTACCCACACTGGCACCCGAAGCCATAAAGCTGTAAAATCCGGCCACATGCGCAAAGCAGTGGTCGAGTGGCAGAATAAGTAAGGTACGATAGCTTGTGGGAATACTCATCAGTGTAAGTGCCTGCTCCACATTGGCTGTATAGTTACGGTGCGTGAGCATAATACCTTTAGGATCGGCTGTTGTACCTGACGTATAGCTGATATTAGCCAAATCGTCAGGTTTAATAGTAGAAGCTACTATTTTCACCTTATCGGGATTTTTAGAGAGTACATCCTTTCCCCATGCCATTAGCATTTGAAGTGTGAGTTCATTGGCTTCGTAATCGGCCTGTTCGTCGAAAATAATTATATTTTTCACTTCGGGGAGTGCAGCTGCAATGGCTCTGATTTTACGAAGCTGTCCACCCGAAACCATAATATATTTGGCTTCTGAATGTTTGAGCCGGAAAATCAAATCGTTGCTCTCTTCAAGTTTTATCGAAAGAGGGACATTGATAGCTCCTGCATGTAAAATACCGAGCTCTCCAATAATCCAGGCGTTACGACCTTCGGAAAGCAGCGCAATTCTGTCGCCTTTCTCCACGCCAAGCTTCATAAGTCCGGCAGCCAGAATGTGTGCCTGTTGTTTTGTTTCGCTGTAAGTGGTTGGTACAAATTCGGTTCCTGTTTTTTCCCACAGAAAGGGATTTTCGGAGTATTTATCAACACTTTGGTTGAGCAGATCGATAATAGTTGTTCGCATAATTTCTGATTTTTTCTGATCTGATTTTTTTGATTTGAGTGTGTAAAGATAGTTATTTTCTTAAATAAAGAACTTCCATTATTTCACAAAAAGAAAAAGCCTGCATTTGGCAGACTTTTTTCAGGATAATATTCTGATTGTAATTTATTTACTAAAATAAAAATCACACCTACGGTTAGGACGATAAGCTTTCTGAGGCATTGGAAGCCGTCCTTTAGGATTGGCAATGATGCGTTTTTCATCAATTTCCCATACCCTTACAAGTTCTTTCTTTACCCTTTCGGCTCTTTTCCGGCTTAATTTGAGATTGTAGTTTTCATTTCCGCTAAAGTCAGTATAACCTCTCACTTCCATTATCAACGTACTATCCGACAGCATACGCATAGCAGCTTTGCTTATGGCCACAATGGCATCTTCATCGAGCTGATAACTATCGTAATCGAAATAGACAGCAGGAACTTCAGCGGGCACTTCTACTGTTTGTTTCTTTGCATTGTCGACAGGAATTGCTCTGGCTGTTTGCCCCCAGAAATCCACAGGTACATTTGCAGGTGTATTGTTGTCACGATCTCTTACATCAGGCACACCATCATTGTCAGTATCAGGCCCATCATTCGAAATAAACTTTTCGAGATTCTCCACACGCGGAGTCAGCGTACTCAGCTTTCCATCGATTTCGGTCACTTTGGCATCTATATCGCCTACTTTTTTATCTACAGTATTTACTTTCGCTGTGAGCGCTGCAATTTCCTTTTTTGCTTCAAGCGCAGTGGACAAACCTAAATCGGGCGCATAATCCTGCCAACGCAAATTGCGCACATGATCCTTCTTTACCGATCTGAATTTATACCTCAGATATACACTTGCAGCAGCAATATAATCATTCGTAACACCTTTCCAGTTAAGATTTGAAACCCCCTCAAGATTATCCTTAGTGTATGCACGATAATGGAATTTTGCTCCTAATGCAAATGGACGTACGAAATTATATTCTGCCGAGAATGTAACAGGCACAGAGCCAGCCTGTCCAATCTGACGACCCTTATTATCGAGGATTACATTTACAGGCGTAGTTCCTGTTATTCTGTCAATAGGGAAGTATTCGTAATAAGCATACCCTAAACCAACAGAACCAAGAATATGAATTTTTGATTTTGTCTCAGGAAAAATCCAGCGGGTAAAGTTAATGGTAGCATTCAAAGTTGCAGCATGAAGGTATGTACTTATGTTTACCTGAGCTGGAATGGTATTTTCTGCTTTAAGCGGAAAATAGGAATAGTCGGCTGAAATTCCCCATACAGGAGAAAAAGCATACTCCAAACCTCCTCCATAAGTTATTTCCCTGAATGAGCTTGGGAAAATTGACGAGGTATTCTGATTAATATCACCATCCAGATAGTTATATCCGTATTCAGCCCATATCGACCAACGTGAAAAAGCTTTATTCTGAGAATAAAGTCCGGTCACAGATAGATATAGAAATAACAATAAAAAAAATCTTTTCATATATTCTGAAAACGTCAGGACATAATACCTGAATAGTAGTGAACCATCAAATAGATACAGTAATCCAAAATCAATTCAAAAATAATGAATTATTCAGTATAATTGCACTTTTACAAGTGTTTTTTTGAATATTAAAATTATCTTGCTTTATAATTTTGAATATAAAGCACAAAAATACAAATAATTATGAGATTCCGAAGCCTGCGTAAAATTATTTACGACACAATATCACTTTAATTGCCACAGAGCTTCAACTTCAGAACCGGCTCACTTCACAATTTCAACCTTTTGAGTAGGGTCGGCATGTGTATTACGATATTCAACCCTGTCTACAACTCTTTCAGCCAGCGCCTTGAAAGCCATTCCGCTGATAGTATCATCGTCGACAGCCACAGGGCGACCGGCATCGCCGTGCTCGCGAATACTCTGAACCAAAGGAATCTGAGCGAGCAGAGGCACATTCAGTTCTTCGGCCAGGCGCTTTCCTCCTTCTTTTCCGAAAATATAATACTTATTTTCAGGCAATTCGGCAGGCGTAAACCATGCCATATTTTCGACTAATCCAAGCACAGGCACATTTACCTTGTCGCCCACAAACATATTAATCCCTTTTCGGGCATCGGCCAGCGCCACATCCTGAGGCGTAGTAACCACCACGGCACCCGTAATGCCTAATGTTTGCACAAGTGTAAGCTGAATATCGCCGGTACCGGGAGGAAGATCCATAACAAAGAAATCGAGTTCGCCCCAGTGAGCATCGGTAATAAGTTGCTTCAGAGCATTGCTGGCCATACTTCCACGCCACACAAGCGCATTCTCAGGATCGACAAAGAAACCAATCGAAAGCAATTTCACACCATATTTCTCAACCGGTATCAATCCCTGTTTGCCATCAATCACATCGGTCATAGGTCGTGCATCTTCCACTCCAAACATTTTGGGCATCGAAGGACCGTGAATATCGGCATCGAGCAAACCAACCTTATAACCAAGTTTAGCAAGCGCAATGGCGAGATTCGACGACACTGTGGATTTCCCCACACCTCCTTTACCCGAAAAAACAGCAATAATATTTTTTACTCCGGGCAGCACTGCGCTCACTTTGGGTTTGGGAGCTTCTTTCGATTCCACAGTGATATTGCCTTTAATATCCACATCCTCGCCCACATAGGTAAGAATGGCCTGCTCGGCAGCTTTCACAACCGACTTTGCAAACGGATCGTTTGGTTTATCAAATATAAGCGAAAAGCTTACTTTGTTGCCTTCGATGCGGATATTATCCTGCACCATTCCGGTAGATACAATATCTTTTCCTGTACCCGGATAACGCACATGCACCAACGCATCGAGTATTAACTGTGGATATAAAGTTACATTCATAAATCTGATTTTTGGTCCGGCGCTTAAGTCCGGAAGTTGATAATTCTGTTTTCTAAAACTGAAACATATCTGTTTTGAAAAAGTTTCAGTTTCAAATAAAAATGCTCAAAACAAACCTGAAATTATCCGTTTACATGCTGCGTTTTGTTGCGACCGTAACTGCGATAACTGTCGTGCTCAATTTCCACCTCAGGTTCAGTCAGCACTTTATCTTTCTGAGGTACGAATTTTATATATTTAATGGTCAGCCCACGCTCAAGCCATTGTTTTTCGTAATGTGTTTTAATGCTCAGAATTGGATCCACAAGTCCCGAGCCGTACAAATCGTCGTTGCTGAAAAGCACAGGAAACTCATTCAGCTTCACCATTTCGCAGGTGTAGGTAAACATAAAGTTACTGTCGGTTTTGAGATGAATTATGCCTTCGGGTTTCAGAAATTGCAGATACGAACTAATGAAATTTGTGGCTGTGAGGCGCTTGGTCGTTTTTTTCATTTGCGGATCAGGAAAAGTAAGCCAGATTTCGCTGACTTCATTTTCGGCAAAAAAATGCGCAATCATCTCAATGTCGGTTCGCAGAAAAGCCACGTTTTTCATACCTTTCTGAAGCGAATCCTTTGCACCTGTCCACAAGCGTGCACCTTTAATGTCCACACCAATAAAGTTTTTGTCGGGATACAGTTCGGCCAGATTTACAGTATATTCCCCTTTTCCACAGCCCAATTCAAGCACTATCGGATTATCGTTTCCGAAAAATTCCTGATTCCATTTTCCTTTCATCGAAAATGAATTTCCTTCGCGTACATAATGCGACGACACCTGAAACACATGCGGAAAAGTCTCCATCTCCGCAAATTTGGCAAGTTTATTTTTTCCCACTATTATAATTTCTGAAAAAATTCTTTGGTATTAATTTGCTTTTTCAATTCTGAGACCCAAATCGTTCAAACCGACAAGCACCGAATCGCGCATTCCCTGTCGGAACGAGAAATGGTAAGCTCCTGAGTCGGGAAACTGAATTTGCTGACGATAAAGCACAGGCATTTCGAAAACCGAGCCCACGCCCGAGCCCAACCACTTCCCCCGCTGATCGGCCAGATAAAAATTGATTGAGTCGATAAGCACTGTACTATCGGGACTTTGCTGCTCGATAAACAGCCACAGGTTTTGATGCGGATATTCGCCACGGTTACGCACATTTACATATACATTGTAGCGCGACACAGTATCGGCGATATTCACATCAAAATGAATGGCACTGTCCTGATGCCAGCCATTGGCCGGAACAGATTCGAACTGATAAAACACATCATTGCCTCCGCACGAACTGAGAATAAGCAACATGCAGAAGAAAGTCCACTTTTTAAGCATCATTTTTTTTATTCTGATCGTTTTTCTTTACCAAACGCGGGGCACGGCTTTCTTCGGCCGGTTTACTATTAACCTGTCCACTCACCTGTTTTCCGGTTTGGGGTTTATTGTTTCGTTTGGGTTTTGATCCCGAACGTTTTTTCTGACTATCGAAACGGGTCAGACTGTCCTGCCCCACCACATTTTCATAATCGGCACGAGCCGGTTTATCGTCATCCTTTTTATCATCAAGTATTTCGGGCTTACTGCCTTTTTTATTCATCGAAATTACCTGACGGGCACGTTCGGCCGATATGGTTACCACATTTGCACCAAAATTGGGTGATGTGGAATATGAAATAAGTCCTTTGAAAACGTCGGTTTTGAAATGATAGTAAGTGTTATCGAGCGTTTCGAGCTGTATTTCTTTCGAAGGAAAGTCCTTTTGTGCATCCACATAACTATCGAGTTCAAAGTTCATACAGCATTTTAATTTTCCACACTGACCCGCCAGCTTTTGCGGATTGGGAGAAATATCCTGATAACGTGCTGCAGTAGTCGATACCGAATTGAAGTTGGTCATCCAGCCAGAGCAACAAAGTTCGCGGCCACAGGGACCAATTCCGCCAATACGGCCGGCTTCCTGACGGGCACCGATTTGTTTCATCTCAATGCGCACCCTGAATGTTTCGGCAAAAACCTTAATCAACTGGCGAAAATCGACACGCTCGTCGGCAATATAATAGAAAATAGCTTTGTTTCCATCGCCCTGGAACTCCACATCGCCAATTTTCATGTTCAGTTTCAGATTATCGGCAATCTGACGGGCTTTGATCATGGTTTCCTGTTCGCGGGCTTTGGCTTCGTTGTATTTATCAATATCGTTGTCCTTGGCTTTACGATATACACGTTTGATTTCGTATTTTTCAGGATTAATGTTGTTTTTATTCATTTGCAACAACACCAGTCGGCCAATGAGCGTCACTTCGCCAATATCGTGACCGGGCGACGATTCCACGGCCACCATGTCGCCTTTTTCAAGAGGAATCTTGGTGCTGTTCAGAAAATAACCTTTTCGGGTATTTTTAAACTGAACTTCCACAAAATCTGTTTCTTTTTGTGTCTCGGGCAAGTCGCACAGCCAATCGAAAGTACTTAGTTTTTTGTTCGAGTTGCAACGACAGCCGCCTTTTGTCATGCAGCAGCCCCCACTTGTATTATGTAGTTGATCCATTGTGTAAATTTTTAGTTTGCAGGAGTTGATGCCTGCGGTTATATAATTGATTGATTAATTGCATATTCGTCAGCGCTTCAACAACATGATGATTTTGAGCACCAGGTCGAAGAACACCATTTTTGCGTTTACATTCTGTTCGATATGACGTTCGGCCAGCGCAAACTCTTTCATTATGTCTTCCACGTTTCTTTCGTTGATAAAGGGCGAAAATTTACGTGAGAAGTCGGTTTCGTAAGTTGTCAGATAATTCAGTTCGGCTTGTTGCAGGTTAAGGATAAAGTTTTCGCGCGTCATGTGCTG
>JAGPIU010000037.1:0-5994 GCA_018054805.1 Paludibacter sp.
TTTTCCCCTTTACAGAGAAGCCATACATAGCAGAGCCAAATCTGATATCAGATAAATAATTGGCCACATTCAAACCAATCATTCCGCTCGTGGCAGAAGTAAGCAACGCAGGATTCTGAAATGCAAAATTCAGGTCATTATCTCTCACCGAAATATTAAACCCACCCAAAGCAGCCTGACGTGCGGAAACAGGTAAATCAAGAAACTGATAAACTCCGTATCCTGCTTGTGGAAATAAATTCAACACAGACAGCCATAGCAAAAATGATATAAGTCCTTTTTTAAACATCAGAACAGGTCAATATTAATGATAGATAATACAACAAAAGCAGGCATTATCAAATTGGGAGTCCAAAGATAGTGTGTTTTTACTAACTTCACAACCAATTCTTATGTTGCGAAAAACACAATTAAAACGTCAGATTTGCGAAAAATTATATTTTCAGCCAAAAAAAACTAAAGAAATCAACAGTTTATCCCGAAAGGGAAATAAAATTAAATTTTTTGCGTTTTGACAAATGAACTTTGAAAAAATAATATTACATTTGCCCGTCAGAAAATATCAAAAAATTATATATAAATTATGGACGTAAAGAAATCACCAAAAGCCACCCTCGAAGATAAAAAATTCCTCTTCGTATTGATGGGTCTTGTCATGGTTTTATCTCTGATTTACATTGCTTTCGAATGGACAGACAAGGAAGTAACCGTATATGAAGTGATTGACCCGGATATGTTGGCGGAAGAAGAAATTGAGATTATCCAAACTGCACAGGAATTACCTCCTCCTCCTCCACCTCCTGCACCTGAAATTGTAGAAGAATTGAATATTGTAGAAGATGATGTGGTGACAGAATCGGTTGAAATCAACACAGAAGATGACAAAGACAAAACTGTAACCATCAGTGCTCCTGTAACTTCAACCGGCCCTATTGTGGAAGAAGAAGATAACGTGGTATTCCAGGTGGTAGAAAAAATGCCTTCGTTCCCCGGTGGCGACGCAGCATTGTTCAAATACCTCAGCGACAACGTAAAATACCCTGTAATTGCACAGGAAAACGGTGTTCAGGGTCGTGTTATCTGTCAGTTTGTGGTAAACCGCGACGGTTCTATCGTAGATGTGGAAGTTGTACGTAGTGTTGACCCAAGTCTCGACAAAGAAGCTATCCGCGTAATCAAATCGATGCCCAAATGGAGCCCCGGTCAACAACGTGGTAAACCGGTACGTGTAAAATACACGCTCCCAGTAAACTTCAGATTACAGTAACATTATAGTTCATAACCGGTTGCCCCAACGGTCAATCGCAAAACAGAAATAAAAGTAACCGTTTGGATTCGCTCCAAACGGTTTTTTTTAATCAATACACTTACTAAACCTTTATTCAATTATCAAACAATATGAAAACCGAAATATACGAAGAAAAAGCTGTATTAGTGGGACTTATCACCCAAACACAGACCGAAGACAAAGCCCGTGAGTATCTCGACGAGCTGGCCTTCCTCGCCGACACCGCCGGAGCAAAACCGGATAAACTCTTTTTTCAGAGAGTAGATTATCCCAATCCGAAAACATTTGTCGGACCCGGGAAACTACAGGAAATAAAAGAATATGTCGACGAAAATGAAATAGGACTCGTGATATTCGATGACGAGCTTTCGCCCAAACAGTTACGCAACATCGAAGCTGAACTGAAAGTACTGGTGCTCGACCGTACAAATCTTATTCTCGACATTTTTGCCAAAAGAGCGCAAACTGCCAATGCCAAAACGCAGGTAGAACTTGCTCAATTGCAATATATGCTTCCACGCCTTACCCGCCTGTGGACGCACCTCGAACGTCAGCGCGGGGGTATTGGTATGCGCGGACCCGGTGAAACACAAATTGAAACCGACCGCCGTATTATTCTCACAAAAATATCGTTGCTGAAACAAAATCTGAAAGATATCGACAAACAAATGTCGACACAACGCAAGAATCGTGGGAAAATGGTGCGTGTGGCGCTGGTAGGTTATACCAATGTGGGAAAATCGACCATAATGAACATGCTCAGCAAATCGGATGTATTTGCCGAAAACAAGTTGTTTGCCACGCTCGACACTACTGTGCGCAAAGTGATTATCGAAAATCTGCCTTTCCTGCTCTCCGACACTGTTGGTTTCATACGAAAACTGCCCACCAACCTGATCGAGTCGTTTAAATCAACACTCGATGAAGTGCGCGAAGCCGACCTGCTGATTCATGTGGTGGATGTGTCACACCCCAACTTCCACGAACAGCTGGAAGTAGTAAATCAAACGCTTAAAGAAATTGATCCGCGCGAGAAACCGACCATTCTGGTATTTAATAAAATTGATGCATTTACCTACACGCCCAAGGAAGAAGATGACCTTACTCCTTCGACACGTGAGAACATAAGTCTCGACGAACTTAAAAAGACATGGATGTCGAAACTTCACGATAACTGTATTTTTATTTCGGCGAAAGAAAAACAAAATGTAGAGCAACTGAGAGAGCTTATGTACGAAAAAATTAAAGCCATTCATGTAGAGCGCTATCCGTACAACGATTTCCTGTTTCAACGCTACGACGAACAGGAACTTTCTGAAGAATAAGAAACTGACTGAAACTGACAAATAGAATAATATGACAAATTACCGTTCACTCACCGAAAAAGAAATTGCCACGCTGACAGTTTATGGTTGCTCAGCAGAATCGTGGCAAAACGTATTTGTGGCCGAAGATTTTTCTCCTGCCTTTGTTTCGAATGTGCATTTCTCGGGTAATGTACATCTGGGTACTTTTTCAAAAACTTTCGAATTGCCCGGAGGGCTGAAAAAACATGCCGGGTTGAACAACTGCATACTGCACAACTGCATTATCGGCAACGATGTGTATATTGATAAAATCGACAACTACATTGCCAATTACAGCATTGGCAACGGCAGCTATATCGAAAATGTAAATCTTATTCTGGTGGACGGAGTTTCATCTTTTGGAAATGGCGTAAAAGTGCCTGTGATGAACGAAGGTGGCGGACGCGAAATTCCTATTTTCGATTTTCTTTCAGCGCCACTGGCCTATATTCTCACCCTGTATCGTCACCGCCCCGAACTGATACAAAACCTTCAGAAACGCATTGATAATTATGCAACAGCACAACAATCGTCCACAGGGAGTATAGGTGCAAATGTGAGAATTGTGAATTGTGGAAGCATAAAAAATGTACGAATTGGCGACTACGCACTGATTGAAGGTGCTTCACTACTCGAAAACGGTTCGGTAAACAGTAATGCTGAAGCTCCGGTGGTGATAGGCTCGGGCGTAAAATGTAAAGACTTTATTCTGAGTTCCGGTGTCTCGGTAACCGACTCAACTCTTATTTCGAAATGTTTTATTGGTCAGGGCTGTATCATGGCAAAACATTACTCGGCGCTCGACTCGCTATTTTTCTCAAACTGCCAGGGCATGCATGGCGAGGCTACAGCTATTTTTGCCGGCCCTTATACCGTGTCGCATCACAAATCGACCCTACTGATTGCAGGTATGTTCTCGTTCCTCAATGCGGGCAGCGGATCGAATCAGAGCAATCACATGTACAAGCTTGGACCGATTCATCAGGGAATATGTGAGCGTGGATCAAAAACTACCAGCGATTCATACTTGTTGTGGCCGGCTAAAATCGGCGCATTTACGCTGGTTATGGGACGTCATTACAAGCACTCCGACACTTCCGACCTGCCTTTCTCTTATCTCATTGAGAATGCAACCGAAAGTTATCTTGTACCAGGAGTAAATCTGCGAAGCGTGGGGACCATTCGCGATGCGCAAAAATGGCCTAAACGCGACAATCGCAAGGACAGTCAGAAGCTCGACCCGATTAATTTCAATCTGCTGAGCCCCTACACCATTCAGAAAATGATTCGTGGAGTAGAAGTACTTAAAAACCTGCAGAAGATTTCAGGCGAAACAACCGAAGTATATAATCTCCAGAATTGTCACATAAGAAACTCATCAGTTCGAAACGGTATTGAATTATACAATATTGCCATTAATAAATTTCTGGGTAACTCGCTCATTAGTCGTTTGCGCGAAAAAGAATTCAAAAACATCGATGAAGTGCGTGCACAACTAAAGCCGCAAACTCACAAAGGAAGTGGCGAATGGGTTGACCTCTCAGGACTTATTGCACCAAAAAATGCATGCGAGGAGCTGCTTAACAGTATCGAACAAAACACACTAACGCTGGACGAAATACAGAAAAGTTTCAACGATATCCACAAAGAGTATTACAACTACGAATGGACATGGGCCAAAGAAAAACTGGAAGAGCGTTGGGGTAAAAGCATCGACGAAGTGACTTACGAAGACATTATTTCGATGGTGGAAATATGGAAAGAATCGGTTGTAAAACTCGACAAACTGATTTACGACGATGCTAAAAAAGAGTTTAATCTGAACTCCAAAACAGGTTTTGGTGTTGATGGAGATGAAGCCCGCAAAGATCAGGATTTTGAATCGGTTCGCGGTAGTTTCGAAAACAATCCGTTTGTACTCGAGGTTTTGAACCATATCAAGAAAAAAACCGACCTGGGCAATGAACTGATTAACAGACTCAAAAAACCATTAACCATTTAATCACTTATTTAAAACTAACTCAATATGAACAACTTTAATTTTTACAGTCCAACATATTTTGTATTCGGAAAAGAACGTGAAAACGAAACGGGCAAATATGTAAGTCGTTTTGGAGGAAAAAAAGTACTGATACATTACGGAAGTGGCTCTGTGGTTCGCAGCGGACTACTCGACCGTGTAAAAAAATCACTTCAGGAAGCATCTATCTCGTTTTGCGAGCTCGGTGGTGTGGTGCCAAACCCACGCAGCGGACTTGTGTACAAAGGCGTGGAAATTTGTAAAAGCGAAAAAGTTGATTTTATACTTGCAGTGGGCGGTGGCAGCGTGATCGACTCGGCAAAAGCCATTGCACTTGGCGCTGTGTATGAAGGCGATTTTTGGGACTTCTACAATGGGAAACGTGTGGAAAAAGCCCTTCCGGTAGCAACTATACTCACACTTACTGCAGCGGGTAGCGAAGGCTCAACCGGCTCGGTTATCACGCACGAAAACGGCATGCTCAAACGTGCAGCCAACAGCGATCTGCTACGTCCTGTCTTCTCCATTCTGAATCCTGAACTCACATGCTCGCTTCCGGCATACCAAACAGCCTGTGGCGCCACCGACATGATGGCTCACGTGATGGAGCGTTATTTTACTAACACCAAAAATGTGGAAATTACCGACCGTTTGTGCGAGGGAATTTTGCTTACCGTGATAAACGAAACCCCAAAAGTATTAGCCGACCCTAACAACTACGATGCACGTGCAAACCTGATGTGGGCCGGCATGGTAGCACATAATGATATTTGTGGTGTAGGTCGCGAACAGGACTGGTCGAGCCATAACCTGGAACACGAACTTTCGGGACTTTACGATGTGGCACATGGTGCTGGCCTGGCTGTTATGTTTCCTGCATGGATGAAATATGTAATGAACAACGATGTAAACCGCTTTGCACAGTTTGCAGTGCGCGTTTGGGGTTGCGAAATGGACTTCCGGAATCCTGAAAACACAGCCCGCAAAGGCATAGAGAAATATGAGCAATTTATGACTTCTATTGGAATGCCGATACGCTTTTCGCAACTTGGCGCAAAAGCCGAAGACATTCCTACACTTATAAAAACACTGGCATTGGGCAGCAACACAATGGGAAGTTTCGTAAAACTGACCGAAGACGACTGCCGGAAAATATACGAACTGGCAGTATAATTCGGAATTACAATTTTATGCTTTCAGATCAATCCTTTATAAATGAGGTTAAAAACATAATCCTTCAATCAAGGGGTAATGCAGTTCGTTCTGTCAATTGGGAGCGAACCATTATGTATTGGAAAATTGGCAAGCGAATTTTCGAAGAAGAACAAGAAGGGAAAGAT
>JAGPIU010000037.1:6094-8058 GCA_018054805.1 Paludibacter sp.
GAAAGATACAGACAGTTTTACAGATTGTTTCCAATTGCGTCCGCACTGCGGACGCAATTCAATTGGTCGCATTATAAGTCTCTTATATCAATTGATGACGAGCATAAGCGCGAATATTACATTGCTGAATCATCAAACAATAACTGGACATCAAGACAACTGGAGCGTCAGATAAACAGTGGATTGTATGAAAGGCTACTACTTAGTAATGATAAAAAGGCGGTACTATCAATTGCAAAGCGAGAAAAAGTGCCTTCAGAGCCCTTCGAAATCATTAAAGATCCAATGATTTTAGAGTTTTTAGGATTGAAGCCAGACTCAAGCTATTATGAAAAGGATTTAGAACAAGCCATTATAAATAACCTTCAGGAATTTATTTTAGAGCTTGGCAATGGATTTGCTTTTATAGCACGCCAAAAAAGAATACACATAGATGGAGATGATTTCTTTATAGATTTGGTCTTCTATAACAGGCTTTTACAATGTTTTGTTTTAATCGATTTAAAAATCGGGAAACTTACTCATCAGGATTTAGGACAACTTCAAATGTATGTAAATTATTTTGACCGAGTTGAAAAAGCCGACTTTGAAAATCCTGCAATAGGGATATTATTATGTGCCGACAAAAACGATAGTATTGTTCGTTTTACCTTGCCGGAAAACAATAAAACTATTCTTGCCGGAAAATACCAACTATACTTACCAACTGAAAAGCAGATACTAGAGGAATTAAAAAAAGAATTGGACATATTTCAATCAAAACAAACAGAAGATATTGACTAAATGATCACAAAGAAACTCCACAATCCTTTAAACTCCATAAGTTTAGAAATCAATCTGCCCGCTTCGAAAAGCATCAGCAATCGCGCACTTATACTCAACGCTATGTCGTACAGTCCGTACGAGATTGAGAATCTGGCAGAGTGCGACGACACAAACGTACTTCTGAAAGCGCTCAACTCGAACAACAGCACTTTCGATATTGGTGCGGCAGGCACTTCGATGCGATTCCTGACGGCCTTTTTGGCCAAAACTGCGGGCGAATGGATTATTACCGGTAGTGAGCGAATGAAAAACCGACCTATCAAAATTCTGGTCGACGCACTTAATTCCTTAGGTGCCCGCATTGAATATGTTGAAAAAGAAGGTTTTCCACCATTGAAAATTCTCGGCTGTGCGCTTATGGGTGGCGACATATCGCTGAATGGCGGTGTGAGCAGTCAGTACATCTCGGCTTTGATGATGATAGCGCCATACATGATCAACGGACTGACAATCAAACTTGTAGGCAATGTGATTTCGGTGCCTTATATTCGTATGACCATGCAAATGATGGCTGAATACGGAGTAGAAGTTACTTTTGAAAACAACACTATTGATATTCGTCCGCAAATTTATAAACCTGTAAAATATAAAGTAGAATCGGATTGGTCGGGTGCATCGTATTGGTACGAAGTGCTTTCGCTGACAGGTGAAGGTGAAATTTTCCTGAAAGGACTGAAAGCTAACAGCACGCAGGGCGACAGCAAAGTGGCAGATCTTTTTCAGCAACTGGGCGTAAACACAAACTACGAAGCCGAAGGCGTACGACTTAGCAGCTCCGGACAATACTGCGCTAAATTTGAATATGATTTCGTCAACGAGCCTGATTTGGCTCAGACATTTGCTGTGACTTGTTGCATGCTGCACATTCCGTTTCATTTTAAGGGCGTACAAAGCCTTAAAATAAAGGAAACCGACCGTGTGGCTGCGCTTATCACTGAACTTAAAAAACTGGGATTTGTATTGTTCGAACCTGCCGAAAGCGAAATGGCCTGGGCCGGCGAAAAGTGTGACCCGGAAACTCAAATCAGCATTGCTACTTACGAAGATCATCGTATGGCCATGGCATTTGCTCCCGCTGCACTGAAAACAGCACTCAGCATCGAACATCCCGAAGTGGTTAGCAAGTCGTATCCTACTTT
>JAGPIU010000246.1 GCA_018054805.1 Paludibacter sp.
TCGAAACCATTCATGCCGGGCATCATCACATCGCAAATAATCAGATCGGGATCTTCGTTTGTGCTTCGCTGAATACCTTCATTGCCATCCACAGCGGTAATCACCTCAAAATAAGGCGACAGTTTCACAGTCAGGAACTCACGGATATCATCGTTATCGTCAATCACCAGTACGCGGTATTTTTTGCCGGCCACTGGTTCGTGTACCATAAGGCTCAGAGCCACATTTTCCAGTTCGGGCTGAATAAAATCCGAAATCCGATACACTTCAGTTTCAGAACTGTTTCGCACCACTACTTCATCGTTCACAAATTCATCTTTTTCGTACAATTCGGCTCCCAAAGGCAACAAAACCGTAAATACAGAACCACCTCCTTCGTTTTCGGCAAATTTCACAGTACCTTTGTGCAGGGCAGTAAACTCATTGACAAGCGACAAGCCGATACCCGTGCCCGAAGCCGAAAAATTAATCTGCATAAAACGACTGAAAAGCAAGTTCTGTTTTTCGCGGGGCACACCTATTCCGTTATCGGCCAAAGAAATGCGCAACACATTATCTTTCTCAATGGCATCTACCATCAAGGTAATTTTTCCGCCACGGGGCGTAAATTTAAACGCATTCGACAGCAGGTTAAATACAATTTTATCCACTTTATTGGCATCGATATACATTTCGATATTTTCGGGATGCGCCACAAAGCGATAGTCAATGTTCATTTTTACAGCCACATTGCTAAAACTGTCGTAAATATCTTTCAGAAATGCCACTGCATCCATTTTTTGCAGATTCAGTTTTTGCTTGTTATTCTGAAGTTTACGGAACTCAAGTAACTGTTCGATAAGGCGCATCATGTGGGATGTATTCTTATCCATCTCGCCCACCAGTTGCTGCATTGGAGACGAGAGTTTCTGTTTAATGTCGTTGAGCGTATCCACACTGCCTCTGATAAGTGTAAGCGGTGTACGAAACTCGTGACTGATATTGGTAAAAAAACGCAGTTTGTAATCGGTAAGCTGTCGTTCTACTTTTACAGCATTGTTCAATCGGTTGAATTTCAGGACAAGGCGGAAAGCAAAGTACGCCAAAAGCAACAACATTATAAAATAAACAATATAAGCAGGCACCGAAGCCCAGAAAGGCGGACGAATCACAATACGCAGTGTGGTTTCATTTTCGCTCCAAACACCATCGCTGTTTACACTTTTCACCCTGAAAATATACTTTCCGGGTGGCACATTACGGTAAGTAGCTATATTGTAAGCTCCCGAACTGTTCCAGCGTTTTTCATAATTTTCAAGAATATACATAAACTGATTTGCTTTAGGGTCGGAAAAGTTCAATGTCGAAAATTCGATATGAAACACCTTGTCCGAAGCATTCAGCACAATTTTTTCAGAATAGGAAACCGATTTTTTCAAAGGTGCCTTTTTCTCGCCAATGGTAGCTTCTACATCGTAAATAAAGAATCCGGTAAGTATTACTTTGTCAACAAAATCAGGATTCTTATGTATTTTGGAAGGATGAAAAGCATAAAATCCATTGAGACTTCCCCACAACAATCGCCCGTCGCGGCATCTGAACGCTGTCGATTCAGAGAATGTATTGGATGAAAAATCGTCGGTAAACCTGAAATACCTGAACAAGTGCGTTTCGGGATTAAACATGTGCAAACCACTTTCGGTACTAACCCAAAGCATGCCACTTCCATCCTCGAGTATCGACATAATATTGTCGTTGGCAATGCCCTGCTGATTGCGGTAAGCTTCGAAAACAGCGTTTCCGTCGGGTTTTTCCTTTACAAATTTATTCAAACCGCCACCCGCCGTAGCCATCCATATATTGTTTTTCGAATCCTGAAAAATGTAACGCACTTCCGGATTGCTTAGTCCTGTATCTGACTCGGGATCGAAAGTATAATAGCTGTACGCTTTAGGATTCGCAAGCAAACTATCGGGGTTAAATCTCAGAATTCCATTGGTAGTGGCCACCCATATATCGCCACTGTTGTCTTCAAACACATAACGGGCAAACCTTATCCATTCGTCATTGTCAAAAAATGTTTTGAAATTATCAACACCCTCTTTGTTCAGTTTCACCGACACACCGCCGCCAAAAGTAGCCGTCCACAAACGCCCGCGACGGTCGAAAATCATTGAAAACACACTGTTGCTGCTCAAACTTCCGGGGCTTGCCGAATGTGTATGATACACCGGATTACGAAATTGTCCCTGTGGAAGCTGCAAAAGTCCGTTTCCACGTGTGGCTATCCAGATATTTCCGGCATTGTCTTCGAGCAGACTGTACACGTTGTAACCGTTTTCGAACACCACAGTGCGCTCAGACAAATCAGCATTGTAACGATACAAACTCCCCGACTTCGTCCCAACCCAGATATTCCCCCTGCGATCTTCGAAAAGCGAGCGCACCACATTTCCGTTTTTTTGTTTGTGAGTTCCGTCGGGATATATCATTTGCACGCCACGATTTGCAAAAGACAACTTATTGATTCCCATACTTTCTGT